>JAXJSN010000077.1:0-15434 GCA_036310085.1 Ruminococcus sp. | reverse complement strand
TTTGCGTGGCAGATTTTTAAATGTTTACTGAATCAAAATCCCAGATTTTGAGCCAAAACACAATTATTATTGGGTTTTGGTAAAACACCGACGGCGTGTCGGTGTTTATTCAGTACACATTATATAGACTATATTAAAGGAGGATATTATGAGACTTGATAAATACTTAAAAGTATCACGATTAATTAAAAGAAGAACAGTTGCAAATGAGGCTTGTGATGCAGGAAAAATCACAGTTAATGATAAAGTTGCCAGAGCTTCATATGATGTAAAGGTTGGCGATATAATCGAAATTACACTTGGTGCAAGATCCGTTAAGGTGCGAGTTACCGAGGTTAAAGAGGTTGTTCGTAAAGAAGATGCCGACACAATGTACGAGGCTGTTATTTAAATATTTAGTAAGTTGGAGATTATATTATGGTTGATTTTCAGAAAAACAATGACTTTATTGAATTAAAGCCTACAGATACTGATGCATATGATAATGTTGTTTCGCAGTTATTAATTGCAGACGAAACAGTAGAAGAGTGTTTTCATACAGTCCGTGACGGCATTGTATTTACAAACTATCGTATCATTTTAATTGACATTCAGGGTGTAACAGGCAAAAAGAGAGATATTACATCTTTACCTTATAAAAGAATCCGTGCTTTTTCACTTGAAACTGCAGGTGTAATGGAGTTTAACTGTCGATTAGAGATTCTTTTTAGCGGTATCGGAAAAGTTTACTTTACTTTCACAAGTGGTACAGATGTTGAGTCACTTTATCGTCTTATCAGTGAATTTACACTTAAATGATTTATAGCTATAATAAAATAAAAACAACTGCCTTTATAATTGGCAGTTGTTTTTTGTATATATGAAATTTCGCTCATTAATGATTGGATATAGGAGTGTTTTTGTTCTACGCATAAAAAGCTTGTTATGCACTGAATTTTAGGTATTAATATTAGAAGAATGTCTTGGACAATAGTTTTCTTTAGTTTCCTTTGAAAAAGTTGCACAGTCATCGCAAAGCTGAGCATTGCAAACCGAACAAAAACGCTTTTTTTCTTCATAATATCGTTTACCGCAATTTGAGCAAATAAACGCTTTGTCCGTACAACATATTTTATTGTCGGAGGTGATAGTATATGATGAATTAATTAATCCTGTGTATTGACATTTTATTTCTTCGGGTGTGTATAATGATGTGCTTACATTGCCAAATCTGTTCAGTATTGTAAGTTTAGTTATCGTGGACTTTTCATTTACAAGACAAAATGAAATCGGTTCAACCGTTACACTGTTTTTTGCAATGGTAAACTTTTTAACTTGCTCATTAATAAGACTTTCTCTTTCGTTTTTTAGTATAGATGTTGTTTTTTCATCCGCTTCTTTTTGTTCACTTAAAATCAGATCGTAATATTCATTAATTCTATCAATTTCCATGTTGCAAAGTTCTTTATATTCGCTTTGCTTTTCTTGATATAGATTTTCGGTGCAAGCTGTTACAAAGGGCATAATTCTATCCCAACAAAATAAAAATTGCTCGTTTGTGTAGCCAAAAGGTTCAGCTTGTGTTATATTTCGAGCATAAACCTCACTTGGAACAGGTATTTCGAAACATTCACCTGTTTGAAGATTACATCGGAAAGAATGTAAAAATTCTTCAATTTTATTGAGTCTCATTGTAATTTTAATTGTAGCAATAAGAAAATTACCATCAATAGAGTTTTTTTCAAAATCTTCGATTTTGCAATCAGGGAAAAGTTTGCTGATACTTTCCTGTGTTATTAAATCAGGAAATTCAACCTTTCCAACAGTAACTCCGTTGTTTTGTTCAGCTACAAGCGATGCAATTTTTTGCACGATAAAAGCTTCGTTTGTTACATAAGTAATGTTTTCATCGGCTTTGTCTTTATCAAAAGTTATTTCAAATTCCTTTTCGTTGTTAAACTCATTTAAAAGCTCGTCGGGAATTATAAGATGTAAATTTTCATTCTCTTTATAAGAATGCTCAATCCCTAAGTATAGACAGGCATTATATAAAAAATTTTTTAATTCCGTTATATTCATATTATCACCTTAAAATCCTATTGCAGTAATTAGCTTTTCTGACTCGGCAGAGTCGCTGTTAAATTGGTCTGATGCGGTTTTCATTTCTTCGCCTAGATTCATAAGCTGTTGTTCAATATCTTCAACCGTTGGAGCTTCAAGAATAATATGACTAATTCTTGCATCAAGAGATTCATCTTTAATCATATAAGTAAGGATAGTATCAATTTGACCTATAACCATTTCAAAGAGATTGATTTTTGAAGTAAGAATATAAAGAATATATTCTTCAATAGTACCTCTTGTGTTAAACGAAAATATTTTGGCTTCATTTTTTTGTCCAAATCTGTGAATACGACCAATTCTTTGTTCAATCTTCATCGGGTTCCACGGCAGGTCATAATTAAAAAGATTACTGCAAAATTGAAGATTAAGTCCTTGACCGGCTGAATCTGTAGCAATCAGCACATTATATTCATCTGATTTAAATTTCTGTAAAGCCTCTTGTTTTTCATTAGAATTCATTTTTCCGTGAAATACTACAGGCTTAAAGCCTTGTTCAATAAGATACTTTTCAATTAATTGCAAAGTCACGATGTATTCGGTGTAAACAATCGCTTTACCATCAATCTGTCTTATATAATCAGTAAGAGTCAAAAGTTTAGTTGGTATCAAAATAGTTTTACCGTAATCTATAATGTGTTGTGCTTGTTCAAGCTCCTGAGTAGTTCCGTTTTCCTTAATCAATGGAACTACTGAACTTTCAAAAGTTGCAAGTGTTGCCTGTGGACTGCTGACATTTTCTTTTAAAAGAAGAATAATCATAAGCATAAGCTTGCTTACTTTTTGCTTGTCCCAGCCGACGCTAATCGACCCTTTAGCGTACTTTGAAAAAATATTTCGGCAAAACTGAATAACGCTGTTATAAAATTGTTTTTCTTCTGAAGAAAATTCAATGCTTATGTTTTGAACTTTTCGTGGGGGCAGATTTGTAAGAGTTGTAGCTCTGCGGTTGCGAATCATAACATCATACAGAAGATTTTTTAAATTTTCTGTATTCTTCGGCGTAAATCTGTCTGCAATATAATTTTCTCTAAACATTTTTCGGCTTTTAAGATAGCCCGGCTTTAAAATGTTTACAAGATTAAATATCTCATACAAATCATTCTGAATAGGGGTAGCCGAAAGCAAAAGAGTATTTTTTCTGCGAATATTATAAACTGCTTTGTAGGTGCTTGTTGTATGATTTTTAAGGCAGTGTGCCTCATCGACAAGCACAATATCAAAAAATCTGCTGTAAATAATTTTTTGTCGTTCATCTGAACGCACAAGCTTTGGCAATGACATAATAACTATCGGAGCAGTTTCCCAACCATCTTCGTCGACACCTACTGCTTTTATATGGAACTTTTCATCTAACTCTTCTGTCCATTGTTCAACAAGTGGGGCAGGGGTAAGTAAAAGAATTGACTTTGCAAGGCCACGCACAAGTAATTCTTTAAGAATTAAAGTAGCTTCAATTGTTTTACCAAGACCAACTTCATCAGCCAAAATTGCACTTCCTTGCATATCGCCAAGTACTTTAAGTGCCGCTTGAGCCTGATAAGGTTTAGGTTCTACTTCAATAGATTCTAAACAAATCAAACGGTCAAAGCCTTTTTGAAGAATTATATTTTGCGATATTAGCTCAAGTAACATATTTGCAGTTGAGTTTTCAGGATTTGTTAAAGTATTAAGCTGTGATTCCGAAAGCGGAATAAAGTTAAAGGTTTGGGCTATTTGATGGGGAATATCTACGGTTTCATCAACAACATCACAACCACAGTATTCACATTTGGTGCTGTTATCATCAATTTCAGCATAACAAAAACGACAATTCATATTTTAATCTCCAAAATAATTAATAATATTATAATATATACTGAATAAACACCCACACGCCGTCGGTGTTTTACCAAAACCCAATCATAATTGTGTTTTGGCTCATAATATGGAATTTGATTAGATATTAATATAATAATCTATTATGACAAAAATGCAATAGTTTAAATTAATATTGTGTTTTTAAAAATATAGTATTATAATAAAAATAACATATTTTTAGGGGGACTTCAAGTGAAAAAATTATTATCAATTTTCCTTGCGGCTATTATGCTTTCTTCGTTTACTGCTTGTTCTCAGAATCAAAGCAGTACTACGCAGAGCAGTAACGAAACTACAACAATTGAAAGTACTCAACCTACTACTGAGGAAGAAGAAAAACTTCTCGCAGAAACTGATGAACTTAAATGGTCAGATTATAAGGTTTATAATCTAAAGGAAGATGTTCCTGTCAAGAATATTGTCCTTATGATTGGCGATGGTATGGGCGAAAATATTATAAAGGCGTCTGAGATTGTAAAGGGTGACAAGCTCACGATGAGTGGATTGCCTCATAAAACCCATGTTATTACATCTTCGTTATCTGTTGAAAAAGGCTATGAAGAATTTACTGATAGTGCGGCATCTGCTACTGCAATAAGTACTGGTGTAAAAACTTACAATCAGTATATTGGTGTTGATGGCGAAGGTAATAACCTTGAAACTATTTGCGAATATGCAAAAAAGCTTGGCTTAAAGACCGGATTGGTTGATAGACATTATGTGTTCCATGCAACTCCTGCAGGAATGGTAGCTCATAATATTTCAAGACATTCTTCCAGAGCTATTTTAAGAGAAATGATTGAAAGCCATGTTAATGTAATGTTTGGTGGCGGAAGTGGTCACTATACTACTTCAACTAGCGTTAAGAGAACAGTCAAGGAGAATGATTATACATATATCAGCACAGAAGAGGAGCTTCTTGCGTTAAAAGCAGGAGATGACAGAATTTTAGGAATGTTTTCACATTCAAATATGGGTCCTGCTGATATGAATCCTTCTCTTACAACTATGACTGCAAAAGCTCTTGAGCTTTTGGATAATGATGATGGCTTCTTCCTTATGGTAGAGGGCAGTAATATTGATGTATATGCCGCTGAGGAAGATATGGCTTCAACACTTGAGCAGATGCAGTCATTTGACTTAACTACTGATTATGTGCTTGATTGGGCAGAAGATCACCCCGGCACACTTGTAATTGTTACCGCTGACCACGAAACAGGTGGTGTTGAAATTCCTGAAAATGCAACTGCCGAGGATATAGATGACAGCTGTTTTACATCAGGCGGCGAACATACAAACAGAAATGTTTTACTTATGGCAGGTGGTGCACAGTCAGCAGGTATTTGTGAAAAAGACTTAATTGATAATACAGATATTGCAAAATATATGCGTAAGGTACTTGCTGATTCTCATAAAACAGAATAATTATACTAAATTCAAAAATCCCTTGTCGGTACAGCTTTATAAACTGTAAGACAAGGGATTTAATTTTAGTTGGATGTCACAATAAGTTTATACTTATCAGGTACGGCACAGCATCCAATACTTACATCAGGCTTGACTGTTCCGTGAAAATCGCTTCCACCGGTTATTATTTTTTTATGCTTTTGGGCAATTTTGGTAAGCTCTTTGATTTGATTTTTGTTGTGTGAGGAATGTAAAGCTTCTATTCCATCAATAATTTTAATTGCATCAGCTAAAAAAACTTCAATCTCTGTTTTGGTATATTGAAACGGATGAGCAAGCACAGCAATTCCGTTACAGCTGTGTACTGCATTTACAGCATCACTAAGCTCGGGGCATTTTCTTTGAACATAGCAAGGTTTACCTTCGCCAATATATTTGTCAAATACTTCGTCTATAGAGCTTGTATATCCTTTATCGCAAAGCATACGGGCTATGTGTACACGATTTATAATTGTGTCAGGAAATCTTTCTTTCAGTTCTGTAAGAGTAAATTTAAAACCATATCTTTTTAAATTCTCCAGCATTTTCTCTTGTGCAATAACCTTGTTATCTTCGCTTAACTTTATAAAAGAATACAAGCTGTCAAATTCGTTATTATTCTTATCAAAATATCCAAGTAAATGAACTTCTTTATTTTTGTACATACAAGTTAATTCGCATCCGATTATAAAATCAAAGGAAAACTTATCTATAAATTCAAGTGCTTCTAATGCTCCGTCAATGCAATTGTGATCAGTAATTGCAATTTGTGATAAATTAAGTTTTTCGGCAAGCTTTAATATTTCCAAAGGGGTATTTGTACCGTCGGAATAAGTTGAATGAATGTGTAAATCTATCATAATATCACCTATAATTTATTATACAACTATATATTGCATTTTTCAATAAGTGTATATCGTTATTGACTTTATAATATTGCGGTGTTATGATATGAAAAAAGGGGATGATTTTAATGAATAATAAAAAATTAAAAATAAATGCTTTACTTACAGCTATATGTATTCTTTTTTCAGTTTCCGGTTGCAGTTTTACTCAACCCCAAGTTTCTTCTCAAAATACAACGGCTGATTCTACTTTAGCTGAAACTACAACTATACCGCCTACAGAGCCTACAACAGTTTCTCTGTCAGAGCAAAAAATAGAAGCATTCCTTTCAGAAATGTCTGTTGAAGAAAAGATAGGGCAGATGTTTTATGTGCGTTGTCCTGATGTTGAGGCTGTAGAAGACATATCAAGATATAATTTAGGTGGATATATCCTATTTGGCAGAGATTTTGAGGGCAAGCAAAGACAAGATATAGTCGATAATATTCAAAGCTATCAGGCAGCATCGAAAATACCTATGCTTATTGGAGTTGATGAAGAGGGCGGAACTGTCGTAAGAGTCAGCTGTAATGAAAATCTGAGAGATACTCCATTTTTATCTCCCAGTGATACATATTACAGTGGCGGTTGGGAGGCGATTGAAGCTGATGCTGAGGAAAAAGCAGACCTTCTTCTTTCTCTTGGTATAAATGTAAATATGGCTCCTGTATGCGACATTACCTCTGACCCAAATGCATTTATGTACTATCGTTCATTCAGCGACAATGTAGAAAACGAGTGTAAGTTCATTGAAAAGTATGTAAGTATTACAAGAGATAAAAAGCTTGGTACTGTATTAAAGCATTTTCCGGGGTACGGAAATAATGAAGACACACATACAGGAATTGCATACGATAATCGTGAATATACCGAGATTGAACAAATAGATTTTAAACCGTTTATTACAGGAATTGAAAATGGTGCAGACTGCATATTGGTTGCTCATAGTATAGTTAATTGTATGGATGAAAAATATCCTGCATCACTTTCTGATAAAGTACATAATATAATCAGAGATGAGTTGAATTTTGACGGCGTAATAATGACCGATGATTTGTCTATGAGTGGTATCCGTGATTATACCGGTGACGATGATGCGGCTGTATTTGCAGTTAAATGCGGTAATGATATTTTATGTAGTTCTGATGTTCAAACCCAATATCCCGCAGTTCTTGAAGCTGTAAATAACGGTGAAATTACAATTGAACAGATTGATAATTCGGTAAGAAGAATACTAACTTGGAAGTATAACCTTGGCTTAATATAAGCTAGTGCTTTTTATAAATCAAAATATGCCCTTCGCATTTTATTGTGCGGAGGGCATTAGTATTACTTGGTTTATTCTTTAGCTAATCGTTTGTACATTTATCTGTCATTTTTGAAAGCAATGAACCCATTTTTATAGGGAAAAGATAGCAACCTAAAGTCTGTAATTTTTGATTAAGACTATGACATACAATAAATCGTTTGCTGTTAATATACTTTGCAAGTCCTTCTCCAACCTTTTGAGGTGAAGCCATAAATTCTTCAGGAACAGGTAAAGGCTTAGATGATTTGGTACGAGTGAGCGGTGGGTGGATAATATGGAAAGTAATATTTTCCTTTGCGTATTCAAGCTTTAAGCATTTTGCCAATGACTCCAAAGCTCCTTTTGTCGATGCATATGGCGAAATGTTTTTAAAACCTGTAACGCCTACACCTGAACTTGTAAACATAATTTTACCGCTTTTTTGTTTTGTCATATAAGGCAAAACAGATTTTGTAAGATTCAAAGCACCAAAATAATTAACCTCAAAAACATCTCGGTATGTTTCTATATCAGTATTTTTTTCGGATTCAAAGGTACATAAACAAGCGTTATGTATAGAAATATCAATTGTTTTAAATTTTGAAGCAATTGTTTCAACTGCTTTTTTAACTCCGCAAAAATTTTGTACATCACATTTAAAAGTTAAAAGGTTTTTTTGATATTCTGATTTCAGTTTATCGAGATTATCGGTATTTATATCAATAACAGCTACATTATTATTTAACTCAAGAAGCTTTTTTACAAAATAATATCCAATACCTTCGTTGGCACCTGTAATAATTAAATTAGCCATTTTGACCTCCTAATTCAGTAAAGAACATTTGAATATGCTCGTATGCATTTTTTCTGAAAATATTTTTCTTTTCCTCTGTAAGTGTACCACTGAATAACCATCTTTGAGCATACATAAAAATAGGGGAGTAGTATTTGATAGCTAAATATTGACTGTTTCCATCAGTAACTATTCCAAATTGTGTAAGCATTGCAAAAATCTTGTTTTGAAATTTTAGTGGTTCA
This sequence comes from Ruminococcus sp., assembly GCA_036310085.1. GTDB lineage: Bacteria > Bacillota > Clostridia > Oscillospirales > Acutalibacteraceae > Ruminococcoides. The sequence continues at coordinate 6,817 of JAXJSN010000077.1, read as the reverse complement.
TCAAATAACCATTTTTTGTATAAGCTTTGAGCTTGTTCATTTTTTTGCTGTTCTATCAGTAATAAACGCATAATTTTATTGCAAAAATCATCCATAAGATAATTCTCAAAAAAGCTTTCGCACATATTTGAGTAAAAATTGCCTGATAGTGAAATATTACTATCTGTGAGTGAAGTTTCAAGCTGTTGCATCATACTTTCGGCAATTCTTTGAAATCTTAAAAGTAACTCATCAAAAATAGCTTGCTTGTTTTTAAAATGATAATAAACAGAGCTTTCTTTTATTTCTACAATTTTGCAAATATCTCTGATTGATACAGCCGAATACCCTTTTTGCGAGAATAGCTGTAATGAAATATCTAATATTTTTTCTTTTGTATCTATCATTTTCAATACCACCTAACATATGTTAGGTATATTATATCTAACAAGTGTTAGATTGTCAAGCGATTGTTTTAAATTAAATAATAAAAAATCTTTACCGAATTGTTTGTCACAACTTGCAACAAAGACTACAAGCTAACCGTTATTTGGCTAACTTGTAGTCTTTGTTTTTAAAGTTTATTTACTGTTTTTTATTAGTAGAAATTATTCAACAAGTCCTACGATTTTCATTTGTATATAGGTAGTATCTTTTATGTTAATGCGACCGTCACCGTTTGCGTCTGCAATGGTGTACTTACATTCGTTAAAATCATAGCAAGAAGCAAGGAACTTAGAAAGATTTGTTGCATCTCGAATAGTTAAACGGCCATCAAGATCTATATCTCCAATCATATGATTATGTTCAGGTTGTGTATCAAACAGAGGTGAATTATCATACATCGGATAATAGCTTAAACAATCTTTATAGCCAAAGTAAACTTTATCTCCTCCAATAACGGGGAACTTATCTGTACCTAATGTTTGTCCCCATATTGTAGGGGTATTTACGCCGATAAAGTTGTTGTTTTTATCATAAATAGGATAGTCAAATATAGCAGATTGTAAAAGATGAGCTACTTCGCCATTTTCAAATGCTTCTAATGGTCTACCGCCATTGCTATTTCCGGGTTCGTTATAATAGTATGAATTAATAATGGAACCTTTGCTGTCTACTGTCAAATTGTAGTAGGTTGTATAAGAATTTTCCAGAGTTGATTCCTCTAATACACTGACAATACCACCTGCGTTATCAGAAATTAATTTTGCTCTACTGTATGAGTTGGAAATATGAGACATCAAAGCATAACCTGTTATGCCGCCTACATATTCATTACCTACAACAGTAACGGTGTTATCAACAGAGCATTTATTAATATCGTTATTATATGAATAGCCTGCAATAGCACCAACATAGTTATTGCCGCAAATATAGCTATTCTTAATATGAAGATTTTCGATTATACTGTCGAATTGAGTCTTACCAAAAAGACCTGCATAATCTTCATTAGGAGTATTGATATAAATACCTGAAACACTATGTCCGTTTCCGTCTAAAAAGAAATGATTGCTTCTTTCATCATTTTCATTGATAAAAGTATAGTTTATAGGCGGAATATCAGTTGTTTTTCCGTTAAGAAGATATGTGCCATCTTCATTAAATGTATAGCCCGGGTTAAGGTTAATGTCAGCCATAAGTTTAGCGCGAGCGCCTACATTATAGAAATTTACCTGTTCAATAAACCAAAAAAGCTGGCCGGCATTATAAATCTCATAAATAAATTCTTCACTTTCATATTCATTAGGGGGTTCATTATTTAGAGAAATCTGTGGAGATTCAAAATTGTTACAGTTAGGGCAAATGCCGTTATTCTCTATATTGTGTCCTGTGCAGAGTAAAGAATAAGTGCCGTCAATTGAATTAATCTCAAAGCAATTTGTGTAGTCTATATCATCCTTAACAACTTTACAGTCACTTAATTGAATATGTCTTTCATATTCGCTTAGAAAAAGAGTTACATCTTTTACCTCAAAACCATCAGGTAAGGTGCTGATTACTGTATATTCATAGTTGCTTACATAGGGCTTCATATATAAATATTGATTATGAATATCAATAGTTAAAGGATATGGTAATATTGAGTAACCATTTTCTACTTTTACTTTTTCAACATTCTTAAGTATATAGTTATCTGCATTCTTACCGACAAGCTTATATCCTGAAATTTGAGCTTCATTATAAATTCCGGGAACAAAATCGGCTACGGTTGCAGTTATTTCGCTTGTATCAACATATACATCATCATAAACGAGTGTCCAATTATTAAACTCGTTCATTTGCTCAAGCAAGACAACACCGGAAAGATTAATTTTATCTATTTGAATATCGTTTGTTCCGTCAAAGATTTTTTCAGTGCTGTTTATACTTTCAATTGTAATCTCTTTTGGATTGATTGTAAATGTTTCGTTGATCGTAACATCACCTAAAGTGATTGATGCTGTATATGTACCAACATTAACAGGTGCTTTGCCATCTTTAGTTGAGTAAATAATTTTTTCGTCTATGCCGTGAATAGAACCTTGTTTTTCGGCATTAATTGCAAATCCTGTGTAAGTAGCGTTTGTTTGAACTTTAAGTCCTACTGAGTAAATAGCTTTGCAATCAGGACAAGTAGCTATGATTTCATTAGTAGACTCATTTAATGTGTAAACATAGTTATGAGAGTCGTGTTTAATAATAGCGTTACAGCAATCCCACTGAAGCTTATGAGTGCCGTTAGTTAAATTATTATCTATTGCAACAATTTTGCCTGCGTGGTTTGTTGTATCGTTTGAGCCAAAGCCTGCACCGCAATCATCACACACAGAAACGCCCGAACAATTTGTAACAATATTTTTGTTTGAAGTATGCTTAACTTTTTCTTTTAGGGTATTACAACAACTATAGTAGATACCATGATAATTATCATCAATTACTAAAGTATATGTTTCGTTGCTTGTATGATTATTAAGGTCTATTTTGCCAAAATCTTTGTCACAAGCGTTACAATATGCTACATTAAGACAGGTTGCAGGTGTATCGGCAGTATGTGCAACCTTACCCTTTAATGCATTGCAACAAGCGTAAAACTCGTTGTGTCCTTCGTTATCAGCGTATTCAATGTATAGCTTTTTGCTTGAATGGTTATTCTTATCTATAGTACCATAGTAGTTGTGACAATCAAAGCATAGTGCTCTATTTGTACATGTAGCCTTGTTTTTAGATGTTGAATAATGTTTTTCTTCAGCTACAAGCTTATTACAGCAAGTGTAGTATATTTTGTGGGTTTCTTCGTCTATGCATGTAGTATATGTACCATAATTTTCGTGATGACCATAAGATGGTTCACCATCTAAGTATCCGCATTTTTTGCAAGTTGAAGGTGTTGTACAATTTGCATATGTAAAATCATGCTCACCGGAAGCTTGTGAAATTTCTTTTGAGCCTGAAAAAAGTTCGTTGCAAATAAGGCAGTAAGAGTAAGCAGATACACCATCAAAAAGGCAGCTTGCAATGGTTTCTTTGCACTCAATCGTAATGCAGTTATGAGAATCATTTCGTGATGATAATGCTGTTGCATTAACATTATGTCCTGCACCTATAACTCCATGTATATTTGTAGCAGTTCCCTGTACATAATAACAATTTGTTAATGTTGATTTATCGTTGCTGTTATATCCAATAAAATAACCGGCAGTTTCATTTGAGATGCATACTTCAATATTTACTGAACTTATGCAATCTGTAAATGTAGAAGCTCTGGCAAAACCGACAATTCCGCCAACAGCACCATCATAATTAGAAGTAACAGTAACTGAGTCTTCAACACTACAATTTAAAATTGTTGAGTCATATGCATATCCGGCAATCGCTCCCATATAAGGCGAAGTGCTACTAAAAGTAGAATTTTTAATTACTACATTCTTTACAGTTGCACCATAAAGATTACCAAATAAACCATTTCCTTTATTTGATGTTGTGTGGGTAGTTAATCCGCTGATATAGTGACCATTACCATCAAATATGCCTTTGTACATCTCATTAACAACCCAAGTACTGCATATAGGTTTCCAATTGTAACTATCCTCAGATTGTATATGGTCTATATGGTTAATTTCAATATCATCAGCAAGCATTGCTTTGGCATAGTAATTACCATTTTCAACAAGCTTAGCAAATCCATATAACTCGTTTGCATTATGGATAATAAACCAACCCTTGTAACTTTTATAATTTGCCTCGGTAAAGCCAAGTCCTTCATAGTTACTGTCTGTTACCGCTTTAGGGGTAACAATGTCAGCCCCATAATAGCTCACAGAATAATCTCCTGTTTCGTCTGTCTTAAGCTCTGCCGCAATAGCTGATGTTACAGATAATGGAAGCATTGATAAAATCATAGTAACCGCTAAAGTTAAGCTTAAGAATCGTTTTCTTAAATTTGTTTTCACTAATTTTTCCTCCTCTAAATAAAAAATGCTGCCAACAACATAATACAATATGAAAATATAAATACAAGATATTTTCGCTATATTTATAGTAAATATTTGATTTAATTTATTTACTTAAGAGTTAAAATGGTACTTTTGTTAAAAAACTATTGACCATATACATTATCATAGTATATATTTGTTATAGTAAATTGACGAATACAAGAGGTTTGTTATGCTTGGTATATATTTTAGCGGTACAGGTAATTCAAAATATGCAATAAATACATTTTTAAAAGAATATAACGATAACTCGGTTCTTTATTCTGTTGAAGATAAAAAGCTTATTGAAGAAATTAAAAATTATGATAAACTGATATTCAGCTATCCTGTACAATATAGCACGGTACCAAAATTTTTAAGAGATTTTATTAATGATAACGGTAGCCTGTGGAAAGGTAAACGAGTATTTATTATTGCTACAATGGGATTATTCAGTGGAGATGGTGCAGGTGTATTGGCTAGGTTATTACAGCAATACGGAGCTGTTATCATTGGTGGTTTACATTTAACAATGCCTGATAGTATTGCCGATGAAAAAGTTTTAAAACGAACAAAACAAAAGAATATAGAGCTTGTACAAAAAGCTACGCAAAAGATAAAATCAGCCGCAATAAATACTAAAAACGGCAGACCACCGCAAGAAGGATTAAGTGTTTTTTCTCGTGCAATAGGCTTTATTGGACAGAGGTTATGGTTTGGATATAAAACTAAGGATTATAACAGTAAATTAAAGATTGACGAAAACAAATGCATTGGTTGCTCTGTTTGCGTAAATGTTTGCCCTACAAAAAATATTGAGCTTAAATCAGGCAAAGCAAAGTCGAATGATAAATGTACGATGTGTTACAGATGTATAAATAAATGCCCTAAAAAGGCAATTACCCTATTGGGAAAATCAGTAATTGCTCAAACTTCAATAGAAAAGTATACTAAATAATTACGCTATAATTAGCCGGATTGTTTTAATTTTTTGATATTTTGGTTGAGAATGAGGAGAAATTTAATTATGATTAAAAAAGCAAAAATTGAGGATTTGCAAGAAATACTCAAATTGCAATATTTAGCTTATCAAAGCGAAGCTAAACTTTTTAATGATATGAATATACCCCCTTTAAAACAGACATTAGAAGAATTGTATAATGAGTTTTACAAAGGGACTATATTAAAGGTTATGAACAATACAGGAGATATTATCGGTTCTGTCCGAGCATATCAAAAAGGGGAAACTGTTTATATCGGAAAACTAATGGTTCATCCGAAATATCAAAAGCAAGGAATAGGCACAAAACTTCTTATAGAAATCGAAAACGAATATCCTAACAAAAGGTACGAGCTGTTTACCAGCACCAAAAGTATCAATAATATAAAATTGTATCAAAAAATGGGATATAAAATATTTAAAGAAGAATCAGTAACCGATGAACTTAAATTTGTATATTTACAAAAAGTAAATGGAAAGGTAAACTAATGAGAGTTATTGCTGTAATCAAAAAATGTTTGGATGATGAGAAAAATATGATTTTATCAGCTACTGATACGAATGACAAGATTATGTTTTTTGACAATGAAAATGAACTTTTAAATAGTGATTATTATGAAAAGATAGATATTATTTTTGGTGAGCCTGAAATTAAAACAATTAAATTGATGAAAAATCTCAGATGGATTCAAATGACTTGGGCAGGTGCCAATAAATATACTTCAATAGCAAAATTTCCTGATAACATCACTGTTACAAGTGCTTCGGGTGCATATGGTTTTGTTATTTCCGAATACATAATTTCAGGTATTCTTGCTTTATATAAAAATCTGTTTTTGTATCGTTTGCAAATTAAAAGTGGTGATTGGGATAAAATCGAGGGTAATGAAACTTTAGAAGGGAAGAGGGTCTTAATTCTAGGAACAGGAGATATCGGGAAAGAAACAGCTAAAAAGCTAAAATGCTTTGGAGCGTATACTGTGGGAATATGCCGTACTAATAAAAATACCCTCTCTGCATTTGATGAAATGTACACATTTCATAGTCTTGATTCTCAATTAAATATTGCCGATATTGTTGTAGTAGCGTTGCCCGGAACAGATGAAACAAGATCAATGATTAATGCCGACAGATTAAAACTTATGAAATCAGACTCCATTATTGTTAATGTAGGTCGTGGATTTATCGTTGATACGGACAATTTGACAAAAGCTTTGCAAAACGGATTAATTAAAGGTGCGGTTCTTGATGTTACAGAGCCGGAACCTTTACCGACAACACATCCACTCAGAAATATGGAAAATGTCTTGTTAACTCCTCATATTTCAGGTATTAGCTGGGGAGAAAATAAATTTACAAGAAAAAGAATTTTAGAGATATTTTGCGA
>JAXJSN010000076.1:0-70191 GCA_036310085.1 Ruminococcus sp. | reverse complement strand
TCAGTAAACATTTAAAAATCTGCCACGCAAAGAAAGCGTTTCTTTGCGTGGTGCAAGGATTTTGTCCATAAATGTTCAAAAACCTTGCACTTGAACAATTTAAAAACTGTAATAAAGCTAGATTATTTCTATGTTTTTAATTTGGTCAGCAGATATTATATAAAAATAAAATTATGTTAATTGCAAAATAAAAACAAGTAAGTATAAACATTTTGATATACTGCTTTATAAAATTTTTACACTTGTACATCAGAGTGTTATAAATGAATTTTTTATAAAATAAAAAACCTGCCGAAAAATCGACAGGTTTAGCTTGGTGCGCCAACAGGGACTCGAACCCCGGACCGACCGGTTATGAGCCGGTAGCTCTAACCAACTGAGCTATTGGCGCAAATCAATATTGCAAGGATTATTATATCAAAAATATAGTAATTTGTCAATATCTTTTTAATTTATTTTATTATCATAAAATTGATTGTTTTGTTGTACAAAGTGATTTTTTATGGTATACTAAATATAATAAGCTAATTGCAAAATATATTTTTTGGAGGAATTGTTATGGCTGTTATTAAATCTTTTAAAGGTATGAGATATGATACTTCTGTTGCAGGCGAAATTTCTGCTTTATGCTGTCCACCATATGATATTATCAGTGATGTACAGAGAGCAGAATATCTTGCAAAGAATGAAAACAACATTATTCGTCTTGAGCTTCCTAAGGAGGGCGAAAATCCTTATGCTAATGCCGCAGAAATTATGAATATGTGGAAAGATAAGGGTGTGCTTTTCTGTGAGGATAAGCCTGCTATTTATATTTACGAAGAGGAATTTACTGCTTATAATTGCCGTAAGAGCATTAAGGGTATTATTGCTCGTGTTCAGCTTGAGGAGTTTTCAAAGGGCATTATTCTCCCTCATGAATTTACTCTTTCTAAGGCTAAAGAAGACAGATTTAATCTTATGAAGGCTACAAACTGCAATTTTAGCCAGATTTACGCTCTTTATATGGATCAGGAGCATACAACTCTTAATACTATTAATGAGTGTTCTGAGTGCGATGCACAGCTTGAGTTTACCGATAATGACAACGTAACACATCGCCTTTGGATTGTTACTGATGAGCAGATTATTACAAAGCTTGTTGCTGATTTTACAGACAGAAAGCTTTATATTGCAGACGGTCATCACCGTTACGAAACTGCTTTAAACTACAGAAACTATTGCCGTGAAAATGGCATCTCTCAGGTTGGTGATCCTCAGGATTTCCAGATGATTTACCTTGTTGATATGGAGCATGAGGGTCTTGTTGTTTTCCCAACTCATCGTCTTGTGCGTGACCTTTCTGATTTTGATAAGGATAAAGTTCTTTCTGAATGTGAAAAGTATTTTGATATTACTGAAAATCACGGCACAGAAGATATGGAAGCTAAACTTGCTCAGCTTTATGACGAGGGCAAAAAAGCATTTGGTTTTTATTGTGGTAACAGCGAGTGGTATCAGCTTGTGCTAAAGGATACAGCAGTTATGGATGAATTTTTACCTGAGCTAAGCGTTGCATCTCGTCAGCTTGATGTATCTGTACTCCATACTCTTGTGCTTGAAAAGATTTTTGGTATTGACAAGGAAAATATGGCAAATCAGATTAACTTGACTTATACAAAGTTCTTTGAAGAGGCTATTTCTGAGGTAGATAACGGTAAATGTAACTGCTCATTTGTACTTAATCCTACAAGAGTAACCGAGATTAGAGATGTTGCGGCTGCAGGAGAGAAGATGCCTCAGAAGTCAACATATTTTTACCCAAAGATGATTACAGGTATGGTAATGAACGACCTTGGTGTATAATAATGTGTAAAATTCTTGTTGTATTTACAGGAGGAACTATTGCCTGTTCAAGCAATAACGGAGTTCTTTCGACAGATAAACAAAACACATATTTTTTACTTGAAAGTTATTTGGCTGAGGATAAAAGTGTTGAATTTACCACTGTTCAGCCTTATACAATTCTTAGTGAAAATTTAAGTGGTGAGTACCTTGCAAAATTATATTATGCGTTAAAAGAAAATAATATAACCGAATATGATGGTGTAATTGTAACTCACGGCACAGACACGCTTCAATACACTTCTGCCTTTTTGTCCTATATGTTTAGCGGTTCAAATACTCCGATAGTTGTGGTATCTGCAAATTATCCGTTAAGTGACAGTCGCTCAAATGGTTTTGATAATTTTCGAGCCGCTGTTGATTTTATAAAATCAGGCGAAGGTATCGGTGTTTTTACGGCGTATAAAAATAGCGGAGAGAATCCTAAAATTCATCGTGCATCACGCCTTCTTGCTCATAATGCTTATGATGATAAAGTGTTCAGTATTTTTGATGAATTTTATGGCGAAATAAGCAGTCATAAGTTTATTAAAAATAATAGTTATGCAGAATACGCTGATGAAATATCAATGCCGATTAATTGCACAATAGGGAAGATAAGTGATATTGTAAAGATTACTCCATATCCGTCTATGATTTATCCTATGCTTGATGAAAATATAAAGGCGATATTGCTTGAGGGCTATCATTCAGGTACGCTCAATACTTCAGGTAACGCATTTGCAGAATTTTGCGAAACAGCGAAAGCTAAAAACATTCCTGTTTTCCTTACAGGAGCTTGCAAGGGTTTTTATTACGAAAGTAAAACCTTGTTTGATAGCTTAGGTATAAAGGTACTTCCACCGGCATCACCAATTGCTATGTATATAAAGCTGTGGTTGCTTGATAGGGAAAATATCGAAAAAGTATGCCTTTCCTGCGGTGGGGATTTTTGTAATATTTAGGTTTTTTAAATTAGTTTATATTAAAACAATACAGGGACAGCCTTTAGGCTGTCCCTGTTTAATTTTCACTCTATTAAATTAAAACTTATTAAACAATAAGGCTCTTGCCGTCCATATCTGCTGGCTGTTCAAGACCAAGAATCTGAAGCATAGTTGGAGCAATATCAGCAAGTGTGCCGCCCTCTCTAAGCTTACAGTCATAACCTGTAACGCAGAAAGGAACAAGGTTTGTTGTGTGAGCTGTAAATGGCTTACCATCATCGTCTACCATCTTATCAGCATTACCGTGGTCAGCTGTAATAAGAGCAACGCCGCCCATTTCATCAATAGCGTCTATAACCTTACCAACACAAGCGTCTACAGCTTCAACAGCCTTAACTGCCGCATTAAAGTCACCTGTATGACCAACCATATCGCAATTAGCGAAGTTAAGAATAATCATATCATACTTGCCCTCTTTAATAGCAGGAACAAGCTTGTCAGTAACTTCGTAAGCACTCATTTCAGGCTGTAAATCATAAGTAGCAACAGCAGGAGATTTAACAAGGATTCTGTCTTCGCCCTCGTACTGCTTTTCAACACCGCCGTTGAAGAAGAATGTTACATGAGCATACTTCTCAGTTTCTGCAATTCTAAGCTGTGTCATACCCTTGCTTGAAATGTATTCGCCAAGAGTATTTACGAGAGTCTGTGGCTTGAATGCAACATCAACATTTGGCATTGTAGCATCGTACTGTGTCATACATACAAAGTTGATAGGGAAGAAGCCGTTCTTTCTCTCAAAGCCGTCAAATTCTGGGTCAACAAAAGTTCTTGTGATTTCTCTTGCTCTGTCAGGACGGAAGTTGAAGAAAATAACGCTGTCGTTAGCCTGAATTGTTGCACCGCCATTTACAACAGTTGGAACAACAAATTCATCGGTAACATCATTATTGTAAGAATTCTTTACTGCACAAACTGCACATTCAGCCTGAGCACCTTCGCCGTAAACCATAGCAGCATAAGCCTTTTCAACACGATCCCAACGGTTGTCACGGTCCATAGCGTAGTATCTGCCCATAACTGTAGCAATCTTACCAACACCAATTTCCTCAGTCTTGTCTGCACAAGCCTTAACAAAATCAGCCGCACTTGAAGGTGGTACATCACGACCATCAAGAAATGCGTGAATATAAACTTTTTCAAGACCTTTTTTCTTAGCAAGCTCAAGAATACCGTAAAGGTGAGTAATGTGGCTGTGAACACCGCCGTCTGAGAGAAGACCCATAAGGTGTAAAGCTGTGCCGTTTTCAACAGCCTTGTCAATTGCGTTTACAATTGCTTCGTTATCCTTAAGCTTATCTTCGTTAATTGTCTTTGTAATTCTTGTAAGCTCCTGATATACAATTCTGCCGGCACCGATATTTGTGTGGCCTACCTCAGAGTTGCCCATCTGACCATCAGGAAGACCTACATTCATACCTGATGCACCAATCTCAGTAATCGGATTTGATGAAAAAATCTTGTCAAGGTTAGGCTTGTTAGCCGCACAGATAGCGTTGCCCTCTGCAGGAGCTATGCCGTAACCATCAAGAATCATTAAAATCAAAGGTTTTTTCATAAAAAATATATCCTCTTTCGGTGATAATTTGTTTTAGTAAAATTATTTAGAAGCTGCCTTTACAATAGCTGCAAACTTTTCAGCAACAAGTGAAGCACCGCCAATAAGACCGCCGTCAACATTTGTCTTAGAGAGAAGCTCGTCAGCATTAGCATCGTTCATTGAACCGCCGTACTGAATTGTAACAGCATCAGCAGCAGCCTGATTGTAAAGCTTAGCGAGAGTTTCACGGATAAATGCACAAACTTCTTCAGCCTGCTCAGCTGTAGCAGTTTTACCTGTGCCGATAGCCCATACAGGCTCGTAAGCGATTACAACATTCTTAAGCTCTTCTTCTGTAACATTGAAAAGGTCAAGCTTAATCTGTCTTGCAATAACTTCTTCAGTAATATTGCACTCACGCTCCCAAAGAAGCTCACCAACACAAACGATTGGCTTTAAGCCGTGTGCAAGAGCTGCCTTTGTTCTCTTGTTTACAGTTTCATCTGTTTCGCCAAAGTACTGTCTTCTTTCGCTGTGGCCTAAAACAACATACTCAACGCCCATTTCTTTGAGCATAGGAGCAGAAATTTCGCCTGTAAAAGCACCGCTTTCAGCCCAATGACAGTTCTCAGCACCAATCTTTACATTTGTGCCCTTTGTAGTTTCAAGAGCAACATATAAATCAACATAAGGAACGCAAGCGATAACTTCGCAGTCAGCATCCTTAACAGCAGGAATAACTTCCTCTAAAAGCACCTTAGCTTCAGCAGGAGTTTTGTTCATTTTCCAGTTACCGGCAATTATAGCCTTTCTCATTGTCTTGTCCATAGTAAATACTGCCTTTCGTATAACTAAATTTTATGGGCGAGATAACCCGCCCATAATTATTGTTTTAATAATAAAATACTGAATAATTAAAAAGTTAATTATTTATCAGCGATTACTGCAATACCAGGAAGAACCTTGCCCTCAAGATATTCAAGAGAAGCACCGCCACCTGTTGAGATGTGGCTCATCTTATCAGCAAAGCCGAGCTGTGTAACAGCAGCTGCTGAGTCACCGCCACCGATAATTGTAGTAGCGTCTGTTTCTGCAAGAGCCTGAGCAACAGCCATAGTACCCTTAGCAAGTGTTGGGTTTTCGCAAACACCCATAGGACCGTTCCAAACAACAGTCTTAGCAGACTTAACTGCTTCAGCGTAAAGCTCACGAGTCTTAGCACCGATGTCAAGACCCTCTCTGTCAGCAGGAATCTTGCCTGAATCAACGATTTCAACCTCGATAGGAGCATCAATTGGGTCAGGGAAGCTTTCTACGATTGTAGTATCAATAGGGAGAAGGAGCTTTTTACCAAGCTTAGCAGCCTTTTCGATCATTTCCTTACAGTAGTCAATCTTAGAATCGTCAACGAGTGAAAGACCAACTTCTTTACCCTGAGCCTTTAAGAATGTATAAGACATACCGCCACCGATGATAAGTGTATCGCACTTTTCGATGAGGTTAGAAATAACATTAAGCTTATCTGCAACCTTTGCACCGCCAAGAATAGCAACGAAAGGACGAACAGGATTTTCAACTGCATTACCGAGGTAATCAATTTCTTTCTGCATAAGGTAACCTACAGCAGTATCCTTAATATGTTCTGTTACACCTGCAGTTGAGCAGTGAGCACGGTGAGCAGAGCCGAAAGCATCCATTACAAAGATTTCTGCAAGAGAAGCAAGCTCTGATGAGAATGGCTCAAGATTCTTAGTTTCTTCTGCTCTGAAACGAGTATTCTGAAGAAGAACAACATCACCATCGTTCATTTCAGCTACAGCCTTTTTAGCGTTTTCACCTACAACCTCATCATCGTTAGCAAAAACAACTTCTTTGCCTAAAAGCTCAGAAAGTCTTACAGCAACAGGAGCGAGTGAGAACTTCTCTTCAGGACCATTCTTTGGCTTACCGAGGTGTGAGCAAAGGATAACCTTGCCACCATCGTTGATAAGCTTCTGAATTGTAGGAAGAGCAGCAGTAATTCTGTTGTCGTTTGTAATAACACCGTCCTTGAGTGGTACATTGAAGTCAACACGAACAAGAACTTTTTTGCCTTTTACATTAAGGTCGTCAACAGTAACTTTGTTAAGATTCATTGAAATACATTCCTTTCTTAATGGAAAAATATTGTAAAAATTTAGTATTTTCACATATATCTTTATTATATATCAAATTAAGTGTTTTATCAATAGAATTTTGAAATTTTTTAATATATACCTAAGTTTTAGCTTAAAACTTTATACTTAATTATTAACATCTTCAGCCCATTTATGATTATGAAGCTCACCTTTGTTTAAAAGCTCAGGATAATCCCATTGTCGTAAAACCTCGTAAGCCGCAATTGCAACTGAGTTTGAAAGATTAAGACTGCGTGCCTCGTCAATCATAGGGATTCGCAGGGTTTCGTTTGGATGTTGTAAAAGAAGTTCTTCGGGAAGTCCCTTAGTTTCTTTGCCAAAAAGCAGATAGCTGTTATCAGGATACTGTACATCGCTGTGGCGGTGAGTTCCTTTTGTTGAAAAAAAGAAATAATTTCCACCCTTAGTTTTTGCAAAAAAGTCATCAAGACCGTCATAATATGTAATATCAAGTAAATGCCAATAATCAAGACCGGCTCTTTTTAGTTTTTTGTCGTCGATATTAAAACCGAGTGGTCGTATAAGATGCAGGCTTGCACCTGTAGCGGCACAGGTTCGTGCAATGTTTCCGGTATTCTGCGGAATTTCAGGTTCAACAAGAACAAGATTGAGTTTTGCCAAAAGTTATCACTCCATAAATTTAGTTTTTGCGTTTTATTACATTTTAATTCGTAAACACTAATAATGCAAGTATTTATCTTGCATTATTTTTACGGAGGTGTATTTTATGAGTTCAAATTCAATGATGAATATGGCTAAAGGTATAATGCTTGGAATGGCGGCAGGTGTTGCAATGGGTTATGCAGGTAAAAAAGCGGTTGATAATAACCCAAAGCTTAAAAAGAAAGCTAATAAGGCTTTGCATACAATGGAATCAATAGTAGATACCGCTCAGTATATGTTTAAATAAAATAAATGATAACAACCTCCGTTTTGGCTTTTGCAGTGCAAACGGAGGTTGTTTATGTTTAGTCAAATAAATTAAATTTTGCTAAAGTTATTTATATAGCTTATTTTGACTGTATGGCAAGTTTTCCTGTTGGTTCAAAATTATCATAGTTGTATGCATATATAATATCCTCGGTAACAATATAAAAATAATCGCCGATATATAAGCCACGAGAATAGGAGTTATCAAAATATTCTGAATAGTCATTTGGAGAAAGTTTAAGCTTATTTATTTCTTTAAACTCATTATTTTTAGCATCGTATTCAAATATTGAGTAGTAGTTCTGTTCACCGTCATTTGTGTAAATAGTATAGGGGATACCGATTTTGCTTTTTTCTTTGTCAATAAATATTGCTTTGTGATTATACTCAGCAGGAGAATAAACATCGCTTGAGGTGAAAATCTTTGTAGCAATTTCAGTAACATCAGTTTTATCGCTTATATCAAACATAGTAAGCTTTAATCCTTCAGCTCCGCCTGTTGTTATGTCTGCTTCTCTACCAAAGCCTAATAATAAATTATCTGAGAAAATATGAAGATATTCTGAAAAACCGGGAATTTTAAGTTCAGATAAAATCTTAGGAGATTTTGGATTTGAAAGGTCAACAGTAAACAGAGGGTCAGTTTGGCGGAAGGTAACAAAGTATGCAATATCGCCATCAAATCGCACTGATTTAACACTTTCGCCCTTAGCAACATCATCAGTTTTCCCACAAAGCTTTAAATCTTTATCATATACATAAAGTGCAGTTTTTTTGCTTGAACTGTCAATAAAAGCGTAGTTGTCGGTTACGGTTTGTTTAGTAGTTTCGGTAACAATTCTAAAATAGCCGTTGTATTCGTCCATTGAAAATTGATTGAGAATAGAACCATCAACTGTAAAATTACCGGTTTGATTTATCTTAGTACCGTCAAGAGAAAATCTCATAATATCTGTCTTGTTACTATCTTTGCTATATCTATGAGCAGTGGTATAAATATTTTTTTGAGATGCATAAATATCTTCGCCGGCTCCTAAAATAGAGCAAATATCAGCAAAATTATCTGCATTGCCTAAATCAATAGATGAAATTGTAATGTAGCTTATGCTATCAGCATTATTGCAGATTGAAATTGAATCAGAGTCAATGCATTTTTTATTATCGCCAAAACGATACAAAGGGCAATATGTTTCGGGTTTATCTTCATCTATATTTTCATAATTATAAATTTTATAGCTTGTTACAAGATAAACCACATCATTTACTCGTCTTGATGAAATATATTTTCCTGATTGAGAAAGAGTAGATGATTTTACAGGATTATTTTTATCGGATATATCATAAACATATACTGCTGTATCCGAGTTTCCAAAATAGTTGCCGTAGAGCTGTTCTGTGTCGCTTGCTTGGTTATCGTTCTGCTCATCGTTTATATTATATGCTCTTGACATTACAACAAGGGTATTATTATGAATATAAATATCAGATGGGGCAGATTCAGGCGTAATTTCTGAAATAGCCTTGGGGATTCCGTTATTTGCAAGGATAATTGATATTTTGTTGTTGTTTACCAAGTAGATATATTCGCCGTCTGTTTTGATTATATCGGCTTCATCTACACCTTCTACCTGAATATTTGTGTTTGAGTAATCAGAACTGCTGCTTGAACCTGTTGTACTTTCAAGGGTTATGTTATCAACTGCATTTTCTGCTATACCAAAATCAGTACCATTAAAAAGCATATGATTTGATTTTTCGTTATTCTTTTTTATAGTATTTACCTTTTTGTAAATATCGGCATAAGAGTTTGCGTTTTTTATTATATCCGGGTCTGCGATTTTACCTGCAAGGTTAGAAGAAAGAATACCTATACAGGTAATGCAAGCAATTCCGAGTGTTATGCAAGTACCTGCAATCGCTTTGTAATTTTTGCGTTTTACACCGCTAAGCACATCTTCAATAGCATCAGGGCTAAGATTGTCAGATGGCTGGCAATGTTGGCTGTCGTTATGTAAGCGTGTTAAAATATCGTTGTTATTCATAGCGATTCTCCTTTTGTTAGTATTCAAGCATATGACGAAGCTTGTCAAGTGCTCTTGAGTAACGGGAACGGACAGTGTTGCTATTCATTTTTAAAATTTTGGATATTTCTTTTGAAGAATATCCTCCGAATATTGTAAGCGACAGTATCATTCTATCCTCTGCACAAAGATTTAAAAATGCATTCTGTAAATCAATATTACTGTCAAGAACCTCAAAGTCATTTATAAAATCAAGATTTTGTGGCGGTGTGTTATAGTATTCTTTTAATTTGCGTTTGCATTTTACTGATAAGATTTTAAAAAACCACGCTTTAAAGCTTTCTTCATTTTTTAAATTTCTAATAGTTTTATATGCATCAATTACAGCTTCGCTTACGCAATCCTCTGCATCTTGTTTACTTCTTAATGTAAATAGTGCATATCTGTAAAGCTCTTTGTATATACCTGAATATAATACTGCGAAGCTATGGCGATCTCCTTTTTTTGCCGCTTTTACAAGTGTCTGAAAGTCAGTATCCATTACCTTGCCTCCTTTATTAAACCGGTTTACATAATATTAGTGTATATTTTTTTCTGTTTTGTTGCAAGAAATTTAGATTTTTTAAATTTTTTATAACGACATAAAAAATGAGTGCAGAATTCGGCATATTAAATTAACACTTCTATATCAAACCTAACCGAGTATTTTCCTTTAAATATAAAAATCCCCAATTGTCACTATTGCTTTAAGCGACAATTGGGGGAGAATTTAAAAGAGTAAAAATATTAAATTTACAGCCAAAGCAGCTATACAAGCAAAAACAGCAACGGTTAATAAGCTTTTTTCTTTAAAAGCAAGTAAACACGCTACAATTAAACCTGCTATTGCAGACGCATAGTTGCCTGTGGAAAAAAGAATAGCAGGAAATGTCATAGCACCAAGTACTGCATATGGTACATAAAACAGAAAGCTTTTTATAAATGTATTCGTAATTTTACCTCTAAAAATTACAAATGGTAAAGCTCTTATTAAATATGTAACACCTGCCATTATTAATAGATATACAAAGAAATCACTTATATTCATTGGCTTTTCTCCTTAACAGGAAACAAAATAGCTCCGATTGCAGCGGCAATTACAGTAGATATAATAATTACAAATCCACTTGATACTCCGCTTAAAACAGGTACCCACTTAAATGCACAGCTAAGCAGTACCGAAATAATTATAACCTTTAAAATAGCGCTGTCTTTTTTAGCGGGCGGAATAATAATTGCAATAAACATTCCGTAAATTGCAAGGCTTAAAGCACTTCTTACAATCTCAGGCAAAACCTGCCCTGCAACTGCACCGAGAAATGTACCCGATACCCAACCCAGTATAGGTAAAATAATAACTCCGTACATATACTTGTAGCTTACAGGCTTTTCGTTGCTCATTGAAACAGCAAAAATTTCATCCGTAATGCCAAATCCGGTTACTGCTCGGTGTATAAAGCTTAAACTGCTGTCAGCTTTTTGTGAAAGTGAGAGCGACATAAGAGCGTATCTGATATTAATAATAAACTGAGTGCATACCATTTCCAAAAGGAAACCGCCGCCTCTTGCCATAATGTCAAGTCCTGCAAATTGTCCGGCAGAGGTTAGGTTGGTCAAAGAAATTAATACAGCTTCCCACCAATAAAGTCCATAGCCAACAGCCTGCAAACCAAAGGTAAACGACACCGATATATATCCTAAAGCAATCGGAATACCATCTCTTATACCTTTTTTAAAATCCGACATTTTGTATTTGCCTTTCTTAGAATTTTAATACCACGCAAAGAAAATCTTTCTTTGCGTGGCAGATTATTTAGTATATTTATATTACAGTTAATACGCCAACTGATTTAAGGAAAAGTACAATAAGCATAATAGGTGCAATAACCTTAATCATAGCAATATAAAGTACTTTTCTGCCCATTTTAACGCCGTTCTTTTCAACTTCGTTAATAACGGTTTTTGGCTTAGCAATCCAACCTATAAGTATGCAAGTACCAATAGCAACAATAGGCATAAGAATGTTATTGCTGATATAGTCAAGAATATCAAGAATTTGTGCAGTAGAGCCGTTAGGAAGAGTAGCTTCAAAGTAGAATAAGTTGTAACCAAGGCATACAATAATACCTACTACAAGAGAAAATCCGGTTACAATAGAAGCCGCAGTAAGTCTTTTTATGTTAAATTTATCCATAAGACTTGAAACAACCGCTTCCATAACAGAAACAGAGCTTGTCAAAGCGGCAAATAATACCATAGCAAAGAATAAGCAACCAATAATATTTCCCATAAAGCCCATAGCATTAAATACTTTTGGGAGAGAAATAAACATAAGGCTTGGACCAGATGCGGCAAGTCCCTCTGTGCCTGAGAATGTGAAAACAGCAGGGATAATCATAACACCTGCAAGAAATGCAACTACTGTATCAAAAATTTCAATCTGATTAATTGATTTACCGAGATTTGAATCATCAGGTACATAAGAACCATAAGTAATCATAATACCCATAGCAACGCTCAAGCTAAAGAAAAGCTGTCCCATAGCATCAAGCAAAGTTGTGAAAAAGCTTTTAACAGTAAGATTTGATATATCAGGAATAAGGTATACCTTAAGACCATCAAGACCTGTTCGTGTAATACCGTCAGCATCTGTATGGCTAATTGTGAGAGAAAAAATTGCAATAATAAGAACAAGTAGAATCAGTACAGGCATAAGAATTTTTGAAAGTGACTCAATACCCTTATTTACACCTCTGAATACAACAATTGCAGTAGCAAGTAAGAAGATGCAAAGCATTATTAATGGTTCGCCATCACTGGTAATAAATGATGTAAAATATCCGTCCTGAGCAGCTGTTGTTCCGTTTCCTGTTAAAAATGCAAGAAAATATTTAACTACCCAACCGCCGATTGCACAGTAGTAAGGGAGAATAATGGTAGGTACTAGGCAAGCGATAACACCCAACCAGCCACACTTTTTATTGATTTTTCCGTAAGCAGTTAATGGACTTTGCTTTGTTTTTCTGCCAATTGCAATTTCGGTAGTAAGCAGAGCAAAGCCAAAGGTAAGTGCGAGAATAATGTAAGTTACAAGGAACAGTCCGCCACCGTCCTTTGCGGCAAGATAAGGAAATCTCCAAATATTGCCAAGACCCACGGCACTTCCTGCGGCAGCAAGAACGAAACCTATGGAGCCTTTAAATGAATTTCGTTTTGTTTCCATAAAAAATCTCCTTTTTTGTAAAATTTTGAAAAACACATACTAGATAATAATACCATAAAATAATGCTTATATCAACCTGAAAATGTTTAAAGTTTGAGAAAAATTGCAAGTGTTTTAAAATCTATTGACATTATATTGAAAAAATAATATACTAATCAGCATAGACAGCAAGGGTGCTGTAAGCTGAGGGCTTACAGCACCTTATTTAATTTAATGAAAAATTGCTATGTTATGCTTTTGTATAACATAATAAGGCTGAAGGAGAGAGTTATTAATGGCAAAAGTTCCGGAGTTATTTGGTAATATGGTGTTTAATGACCAGATTATGCAGGAAAGACTTCCACGATCAACCTACAAAGCACTCAAAAAGACTATTCAAAATGGTGAACCATTGGATATTACCGTTGCTAATGTTGTAGCAAGTGCTATGAGAGACTGGGCTATCGAAAAAGGTTGCACACATTATACCCATTGGTTCCAGCCAATGACAGGTATCACTGCCGAGAAGCACGATAGCTTTATTTCGCCTAATGGTGAAGGTCAGGTTATAATGGAATTTTCAGGTAAAGAGCTTGTAAAGGGTGAGCCTGATGCATCTTCTTTCCCAAGTGGCGGTATTCGTGCTACTTTCGAGGCAAGAGGATACACAACATGGGACCCGACCTCTTACGCTTTTGTCAGAGACGGTTCTCTTTATATCCCTACAGCGTTCTGTTCATATACAGGCGAAGTTCTTGATAAAAAGACACCTCTTTTGCGTTCAATGGAAAGAATCAGCACAGAAACTGTAAAAATTCTTAACCTACTTGGCAAAACAGATGTTACAAGAGCAATTACAACAGTTGGTCCTGAGCAGGAATACTTCCTTATTGACAGAGATATGTACAAAAAGCGTGAAGACCTTATCTACACAGGCAGAACACTTTTTGGTGCAAAGGCACCTAAGGGTCAGGAGCTTGACGACCACTATTTTGGTGCGATTAAGACAAGAGTAGCGGCATTTATGAAGGACCTTGACGAAGAGCTTTGGAAGCTTGGTATTCTTTCAAAAACAAAGCACAACGAGGTTGCTCCTTCTCAGCATGAACTTGCACCTATTTTTACAACTGCAAATATCGCTACCGACCATAACGAGCTTACCATGGAGGTTATGAAAAAGACAGCTGAAAAGCACAATCTTGTATGTCTTTTACACGAAAAACCATTTGCCGGCGTAAATGGTTCTGGTAAGCATAATAACTGGTCAATTACAACAAATACAGGTGAAAATCTACTTGATCCTGGTAAAACTCCTGAAAATAATATTCAGTTCCAGCTTTTCCTTTCAGCTATTGTTAAGGCTGTTCACGAGTATCAGGATCTTCTCAGAATTACAGTTGCATCAGCAGGTAACGACCACCGTTTGGGTGGTAACGAAGCACCACCTGCAATTATTTCTATGTATCTTGGTGACGACCTTGGTGAATTGGTTGATTCTATTATTAACGATACTGAGTATGTGAGCAAGGGCAAGGTTAAGATGAAAACAGGTGTAGATGTTCTCCCGGATTTCAGAAAAGATACATCAGACCGTAACCGTACATCACCGTTTGCCTTTACAGGTAATAAGTTTGAGTTTAGAGCTTTGGGTTCATCTCTCAATGTTGCTTGTCCAAACTATATGCTTAACACAATGGTAGCCGAGGAGCTTTCACAGTTCTACGACGAGCTTAAGGATGCAGAAGATTTAGATTCTGCTGTAAAAGCACTTATCAAGAAAACTCTTACAGAGCATCAGGATATAATTTTTAATGGCAATAACTATACTGATGAGTGGGTAAAAGAGGCAGAAAAAAGAGGTCTTTATAACTTTAAGTCTGTTCCTGAGGCTGTAGCTCACTTTATAGATAAAAAGAATATCGACCTCTTTGTTAAGAACAGAATTTGTTCAGAGCAGGAGATTCGTGCAAGATATGAAATTGAGCTTGAAAGCTATTCAAAGCAGATTAACATCGAAGCACTTACAATGATTGATATGGCTAAAAAGAAGATTATTCCTGCCGTTTCAGCTTATGTTAAGGAACTTACAGACACTGCGTTGGCAAAAAAAGCACTTTCTGATCTTATTCCTATATCGGTTGAAGAAGAACTTATTATGAGTCTTTCAAATAAGCTTGTATGCTTTAGCAAAAAAACTGCTGAGCTTGAAGAATCTGTTATTAAGGCAAGTGAATACAACACAGATAACCTTGTATATGCTACATATTACAGAGAAACTGTATTTGCTATTATGCAGGAGCTTCGTGCAGTAGGTGACTCTATGGAAACCGAAACAGCCGAAAAATATTGGCCGTATCCATCATATGGCGAAATGCTTTTTGGTGTGTAAAACTTATAACTTAATACAAATAATTTGCACCCCATATGCTGGTTTGTCATATAGGGTGCTTTGATTTATTATATAAAATTTGATAAATTATACTATGAAAAAAAGAAGAAAACTAATCCTCAGCTATTTTTCTTTGAATAGCAGTTGCATCGCTTATATTAATAACTCCGTTCCCGTTAAAATCAGCTTTGATTAATTGATTATTGTCAAGCTCAATATCATTTGCACAGTACCTCTGTAAAAGAGTAACATCCTGAACGGTAATTTTTCCGTTTAGGTTTATGTCGCCAACAGGAATATCAGCAGCGATTGCAATAAAAGTAATTTCATTATTTTTAGCGTATTCCTCTGCTATCGTATTTGACCAACCATATAAAACAAAATCTTCTGTTGGAGAATATGGTGATGTAAATCCTATGCTGAATGGTGCAATATACTCAATGCTTTTTGGCAGAGTAATTTCCTTAATGTTTTCGCACATAATAAATGTATACTCTTCA
Organism: Ruminococcus sp.; assembly: GCA_036310085.1. Classification (GTDB taxonomy): domain Bacteria; phylum Bacillota; class Clostridia; order Oscillospirales; family Acutalibacteraceae; genus Ruminococcoides. The sequence goes on along the minus strand of JAXJSN010000076.1, from coordinate 54,523 downwards.
ATTCGTGTAACGCTTTCAGGGATAACTACACTTGTAATATTCTTGCGATTAATAAAAGCAGAGCGACAAATTGTTTTTGTGCCGTTTTTTATGATAAACTTACCGCTAACATCAAAATCAATATCTATAAGATGTTTTCCAATATAAAGGACTCCGTTTTCACGCTTGCTTTCATCACTGATAATCGGAGTGTAGCCCAAAGCATAAGAACCGATATAAGTTACTGTGTCGGGAATATTGATATTGACAAGACTTGTACAATTACTAAAACAAGAATCTCCGATATATGTAACACTATCAGGAATGTTTATATTAGTAAGACTTGTGCAATGACTAAAGCAATAATCTCCAAGTTTTTGTAAACCATCAGGGAGAACAATATCTTTTAGATTTTCGCAATTACTAAATGCTCTTGAACCTAAATTGGTAAGATTACCGGGTAAATTAATTTTTGTTAGATTGATGCAATTATTAAATGCAAAATTTTCTATATTTGTAACACTGTTAGGAATAGTTAAACTCTTAAGATTTGAACAATTATCAAAAGCAAAAGTACAAACAGTATTAACTGAGTCAGGAATTACATAAGTATCTGATTTTTGATTTGGGAAAGTAACTAATTTCTTTTTGTCTTTGTCAAAAAGCACACCGTCTATGTCACAGTAATAATCGTTTTTATCATCTACCTTAATTTCTTTAAGTGATGTACATTTCTTGAATGCATCATTAGCTATTTCTACTATATCCTTGTGAAGAATAATAGAGGTGATTTTTTCTCTGTAAGAAAATGCGTTCTCAATAACATTGATATTCTCAGGTAAAGTAACAGTGCCTGTTTTTCCTAAAGGACAGAAGATAATTTCAGATAACGATGTATCATATAAAATACCATCAATTGAAGAATAAAAACTATTATCTTTTGTTACATTGATTTCTTCTAAATTGTTGCAATTGTAAAAAGGAATATCTCCAAAAATATCATAAAAATCCACTTCACAAAGCAAGTTGAGCTTTTTAAGTTCAAATGCATCTTCAAAAGAATGAGGGAGAATATATTCAATTGTTTTGGGAATAGTTAATTCGCTTGTTTTTGCAGGGCAATAAATAAATGTTGTTTTATCCTTGTTAAACAAAACACCATTTTCAGATGTGTATTTTTTATTGTTTTCAGATACTTCGATTTTTTCAATAGAGGGACATTCTCCGAAAATTGAATTTCCAAAATTTGGGTCAAAAATATTATTATCATTGCAACCTATAGCAATAACGCTTTCCGGTATTGAAAGGTTAGTCAGATTTGTACAACTATAAAATGCAGATCCTTCAATATATTTTAAGCTGTCGGGAAGTATTATATCAGTAAGTTTTCCGCAATATTTAAACGCCTCGCTTCCAATACGATTAACTCCTTCAGGGATAATGTATTTACCGCTTTTACTACGAGGACAGAATATAAGCTTTGTTTTATCTTTATCAAATAAAACTCCGTCTTTTGTTGAATACTTTGTATTAGTATCGGAAACCTTTAAAGTGTTAAGGTTTTCGCAATATTCAAAAACATTAAACGAATATACGGAGTATTCCGACATATTCATAGATGTATGTCGAGAAGTATAGCGAAAAGTTACGCTGTCAGGAATAATGATATCTGTTATTTTATTGCAACCTCCAAATGCCAGATTGGCAATGGCTTTAGTGCCTTCCTTTATTATATATTCACCTGTAGTTTCTTCGTTTACTTTAATAAGATAATCGCCTATGTAAAGTGACCCATCGTTCCAATTGCTTTTATCAAGGTAATATGCTGTACCATTAAATGCATAATCACCTATATAGGTAATGGTATCAGGTAGATTAACTATTTTAAGATCGCTAAAATCTTGAAATGCAAAATCATTAATACTGGTTACGATTGCGTTACCGATTTTTTTAGGTATAGTAATCTCGGTCGGATTTCCAGTATGACCTGTTATTTGGGCAGTGCCATCCTCAAGTATTGTATACTTAAAATATCCCTCAGAGTCAGAAACCGATTGACTTGCTGAAACTTCAGCGGCAACCACAGGGATAGAAATTGCACTTGTCGAAATCGCTATAGCTACAGAAAGCATAATTGCCGTAGCTTTTTTAAAACTTGATTTACGATTATTCATAAAACTACTCCTTTATCATTAATTTAATTATAAGTATTGTGCTAAGTGTATTATATATCACAATGATAAATAAAATCAAGACTAAAATATTAATGGATAAATTAATACAATAAATAATAGTATTATTTTAAATTGATAAGCATAAAAAGCAATAATTGGCTATACGAGAGCCTCGCTTCCATTTCGTGCAGACAGCATCAGAGTTATTAAACCTTTTTCGCCCGAGCATAACCAAGGAATTTCCTATAAAACAAAAAGCAGTATTCCTGTACATTTGGAATACTGCTTTATAATAAATAGTATTTAATTAAAAGAAATTCATAGGATTAAGCTTTACGCCGTTTTCTCTGATTTCAAAATGGAGGTGAGGGCCTGTTGAATAACCGGTTGAGCCTACATAGCCAATAACATCTCCCTGAGAAACATACTGACCATTTGACACTGCAAGTGAACTGCAGTGAGCATAAACAGTTTCGTAGCCGTTGCCGTGGTCAACAATTGCGTAATATCCGTAGCCGTCGCCTTTATCTCCTGCAAAGGTAACTACACCACCGTCAGAAGCCACGATAGCCTCTCCGTAAACTCCGCTGTCAGCGATATCAATACCTTCGTGAAGTCGACCCCAACGCCAGCCGTAATAGCTTGATACTCGTGATGTATAGGGAACAGGCCACATAAATGAACCGATAGAATATGAAGAAGCATCAGAAGAATAACTGTTGTAAGAATCTTCAATAGTACCCTTTACAATAACTTCATCAACAGCTTTTTTAATAACCTCACGCTTTGTTTCAACAGCATCAACCTGAACACCGTCTACAAAGGTTGTCCTCATAGTAACTTCAGCTTTGCCGTCCTTACCTTTTGTTTTAGTTTTGCTATACGACGAGCTTTTTGTATTATCTTCTTCGTACTTGGTATCGTGTGAAATTTTAATTTCATAGACCATATCTGTAGAAAGTGAAATGGAAAATTCATCCTTAGCATTTGCTATAATTTCTTCTACGCTTAAAATTTCAGTTAATTTATAATTGCCGTTTACTAATGTAATATCATTTACAAACTCTGTTGTAGTTTCATCATCGTAGCCGTCACGATAATCTTTGAGAACATCTTCAAGAGCATTGTTAAGTGCTGTCTTGTCGGTTGTTGCACCATAAAACTCTCCGTCAACATATAACCCCACTGTTGAGCCGTTCATATTTTTAAGCTCAGCCGCAATAGCTTCGTTGACATTATCATTAAGATTTTCAGGAGCTTCGTCTGCTGTAGATGTATAAGAAAGATTAGTTTCAGGAAGCTTGTCAATACCTGTTTTGTTAGTAAGTGCATAAGTATTGATAGTGCTTGTACCGGTCATACATGGAACGGTAATTGCCATAAGACACGCTATAGTAGCAAGTGCAGCTTTTCTTTTGCCTGTACGAGCGTAGCTTGAATTAACAGGAGCAATATGAGCATGTTTTCTGCCGTCAATCATTTTTATATTTGTGATTGCATCTCTTGCCGAGGCAGAATACTCATTAGGCTTACCGTTTCTATTTTCAATATAGCATCTGTCAATCAATGAAAGCTTTGGATTCTTTAAAGCTTTTTTTGATAAAGCCTTTGCTTTTTTAGCGGCATAGATTGCTCGTATTGATTTACTGATTTCTTTTGATAATCTTCTGGTAAATCTTATGGTTTTTTGAAATTTATTAAGTTTTTTGCTCTTAAAAGAATTTGCATTACGCACAACCTTTGTGCGATGAGCTTGTTTTTTTGTCGTTATTTGTTTAGTTGTTGAAAGACTTTCTATTTCATTGAAACCTTCCAAACCAATGAACTTTGTCTCCAAATAAATTCTCCTATCCAATTAAACATTACAAACCTGTAACAAACCTAATAAGATAATTATATCAAATTGTAACGAAATTGCAATAAGAGAATTAAAATCCGTAACTATTGATGTTTGATTAAACAAAAAATACGGCGAATTTAGGGTAAACTACACAATAGTTCTTTGAATTAATTATACGATAAGTTATTGACAGAATAATTAATCAACAAACTGTAATATTGTTTAAGCTCGTTTATAGCTCCTTCAAAGTCGTGCTCAAGGTAATTTCCGCATTCTATAGCGGTTGTTCCGGGAATTTCGCCTGTATGCTCTGAACATTTTTTTATTGTATCTTTAATAAGAGAAAGTGCCTGCTCATTTGTCATATTTCTTACTAAGAAATAAAAACCTGTTCTGCATCCCATAGGGCCAAAGTAAATTACACTGTCGGCAAATTCGCTGTTTCGTGCATAAGTAGCAAATAAATGCTCAATAGTGTGCATAACAGGGGAAGGGAGAAACGGAGGTGTGTTAGGTTTTACAAATCTCATATCAAAAGTTGTTATGTCACCATCAATTCTTGAAACATAAACACCCGGTTCCAGTGTGTTGTGGTCTATGGTAAAGCTTGCTATTTTTTTCATAATAATATCTCCTTAAATACATTAATCATAATCTGCTACATTTGTAAAGCAGATATTTAAATCTGTTTCGCCCTCAATACCGTCGATTTTGCCTGACTTAGAATACTGCCACATTGAAAACTCGTAATAGAATGTTGGCGTGTTGGCGTATTCGCAGTACCAAATATCTATGTCAGCAAGTCGGCTTAGGTCATATTTAAAATAAAGCTCTCTACTTGGTGAGTAAAGAATAGGTGTGTAGCCATGCTCTCTTACTCTATCACAAAATGCTTTTGCACATTCGGTAGCCTGTGCGGCAGATACTGAATCGGTTCTGGCATCATCATCTTTAATTATTTCCCAATCATATGCTACAGGATAATCGAGTTTAATATCACCAAGTATTTCTTTTACATAATCAGCTTCTTCTATTGCTTCTTGGGTAGTGATAGCCTGAGAAAAGAAATAAGCACCGGCTTTAATTCCTGCCTTTTGTGCATTTTTTATATTCTCTATTGCTTTATCATCAGAATAAAGAGTGCCTTCTTCGCCATAGCCACGGCCGCCTACTCTAATAATAGCAAAGTCAATGCCGGCATTTTTTACCTTTTTCCAATCAATATCACCGTTGTAAGATGATACATCTACGCCTTCAACAGAAGCAGGTTTTCCGTTTTCACTATAATACTTTAATGTATTGTCAGCTGTAAAATTAGAATTGTCAAGCATATTTACCGGTACGCCCTCAAGTTCTGTAATCCAAATTTCGCCCAATGTGCTATCATTAATATGGATTTTTTCACCAGTAGTCTTGACAGTTGTATCAGTAGCTTCGGTTGAATTAATTGTAGTCTGAGGTTCGGTTGAGGATGTTGAATCGGTGTTACATCCGCTGAGTACAGATGATGCTAATATAACAGCTGTTAAAAGAATACATCCGGATTTTTTAAAATTCATATAATCATACTCCTGTTTAGTGCAGACTGCACCATAATCAATTACTTTTGTTCTCGATAATATTCGAGCAAATTTATTAAATTAATACAAATTAATTTCTTTTACAAAAGAATAACATAAATTTTATAATGTGTAAATACTTTGTTAGTGATAATTATATGGTATTACACTTGCAATTTTTGCAATTGATATCTATATATCGTACTTTATCAAAATTTGGTATTGAAAATATAAGGAAAATTAAGTATAATAATATTAATAATTTAATTTTTAAAGGTGGTGGCAATGTTGAATAAAGCTTTAGTAAACGGTTATAGTAAAAAAACTAAAAAAGAATTACTTTTAGCTATTGATGAATGTAAGACAATAAGTCAGTTATATGCACTTATTCAACATGAGCAAATCACTATTCAAATGCATGCACAATCAGGTGCATCTAATATTACCCCTAAAAAGCTTACACAAAAAGAAACTATAAAACAAAAAGATACACCTCTTGATAGATTGAAAGCAGAGGTTAGAAAAGCTGTTGAAAGTAAAACTAAAGCAGAAATACTTTTAGCTATTGATGAGTGTAAGACGATAAGCCAGTTATTTGCACTTATTCAGCATGAGAAAATCACTATTCAGATGCATGCTCAATCAGGAGCATCTAATATCCGCCCTAAAAAGCTTGCAACAGATGAAAGTCTTTCTAAAAAAGATACACCTCTTGAAAGATTAAAATCAGAGGTCCGTAAAGCTGTTGAAAGCAAGCCTTTTTAAATTTGATTGATAAATAGAATATGTTAATCTTTAAAACACCTTATTTTAGGGTGTTTTTTTGTTTTTTGATAATTATTATGTATAGAACAGAAAATTTTGAAAGAATGGTTTTGTTATACTAAAACTTTGAGAATCAATTGTTAGTTTTTTAAAATCATAATATTAGCAATACAAGTAATAAATTTTATCTCTTTATAATATATTTAACTATATAAACAAAAAGGAGAGATAAAATATGGAGTTTAATCAGGATAACCGTTCGTTTCGCACACCTATAAAAGTGCTTGATACGGTTGCCGAGCAGCTTACAGATGTCGATTTGACTTTACCCGATTACTGCCCGGATATTGAAAAAATTCTAAAATGTACATTAACCCCAAAAATACAGAGCAAGAGCCTTTCCGGTGGACAGCTTCAAATTGACGGATACTGTATTGTAAATGTGCTTTATGTTGAAAGTATAAAGAAAACTATCCGTTGTTGCGAACAGAGTGTAAATTTTTCGCAATGCTTTTCAGTTAAAGAAACACCCGACAGTCCGGTTATTATTACAAAAACAAAATCCGAATACATAAATTGCAGAGCATTAAGCCCACGAAGGCTTGTTATGCATGGTGCTTTTTCACTTTATGCTACGATTTATTCTGCAAGCTCGGTAAAATTGTATGCACCTGAAGCAGAAGCAGAGCTTGAAACAAATAAAACAACATTGAGGTGTGCTGATTTAAAATCGCTGTGTCAGGAACAGTTTACCGTTTGTGAGGAAATCTCGGTTATAGATAAGCCAACAATCGAATCAATTATTTATTCAGATGTATCATCTGTTGTTTCAAATGTTAAAGCTGTTACAGGCAAGCTAATGGTTAATGGCGAAATAAATTTAAAAATGCTTTATCTTACTGATGTTGAATCAGGTGAAACCGCAAAGCTTGATTATATCCTACCGTTTAATCAGATTATTGATTGTGAGGGTATTAACGAAAAAACAGTAAACTGCGTTACTTGTGATACTCTTTCATATGATATAAGACTAAAAAATGATATGCTTTCGGAAAAACCTTCTGTAATACTTGATGTAAAACTTTGTATTACTGAGGAGGGGTATGAGCTTAGGAGCGAGGAAATTGTTACAGATGTGTATTCTGTAAGCTATGCTACTGCTCCCGAGTTTGAAAAGCTAAAGTTTACCGAAGATGTTTCTGTGTTAATTGAACCACATATGCAAAAGTCGTCTATTAAAATTGACGACGGAAAAATATCTAAGGTTCTGAATATTTACAGCGAAAACATAACTGCTGATTCTTCGCAAACAGACAACGGATTTTCTATTAACGGAAAAATTAATATTTGTATTCTTGCTTTAAACGAAGATAATTTTCCTGTGTTTGTTGAACGCTCCTTTGAATATAGCCACAACATTATATCTAATAGTGAATACAATTTCCTGCACAGTATCAGTCCAAGAGTAGCGAGTATAAGTTACAGATTATCGGATGATAATACAATTGAAATTCGCTGTGAGATAAAATTTACTATCACTGTTCTTAATACAGAAAACATACTTTGCGTAAAATCTGTTGATATATTTGATGACAGACCTATTCAGCCGGAAAAATGTGCACTTACGCTTTATTTTGCTAAGGAAGGTGAACGCTTGTGGGATATTGCAAAATCACATAATACTCGCCTTGACTTACTTGTTTCGGAAAATTCGGCAGAAAACTCAATTGTAGAATATCCGCAGTTACTTCTTATCCCAAGAATATAAGGAGGTATAAAGATGGAAGAAAGAAATGTATATCAGGATATTTCACGGCGTACAGATGGTGATGTGTATATAGGTGTTGTAGGCCCTGTAAGAACAGGTAAATCAACATTTATTAAGCGTTTTATGGATTCTCTTGTTCTTCCTAATATTAAAGATGAGAACATATACAAGCGAACTGTTGATGAGCTTCCTCAGTCTTCAGCAGGCAGAACAATAATGACAACTGAGCCAAAATTTATTCCTGAGGAATCTATTGAGATTAATCTTGATAACAACGCAAGCTTTAAAGTCAGAATGATTGACTGCGTAGGATATATTGTTAAAAGTGCATTGGGGTATAGCGAGGATGAACAGCCTCGTATGGTAAAAACTCCTTGGGCAGATGAGGAAATACCATTTGACGATGCAGCGGAAATTGGTACGCATAAGGTTATCACCGACCATTCAACTATAGGTCTTGTTATTACAACTGATGGTACTATAAGCGATATTCCAAGGGAAGATTATGTCGAAAGCGAGCAAAGAGTAATAAAGGAACTAAAGGCAATTAATAAGCCATTTATTGTTCTTATAAATTCCATTGACCCTGATGGAGATAGGGCAAAGGCGATTGCTGCCGAATTAACCGAAATTTATCAGGTTCCTGTTCTCCCTGTAAGTTGTATGGAATTAAGTGAGTTGGAAATTAAACGAATACTTGCACAACTTTTGTTTGAATTTTCTATAAGAGAAATAAAGATTGATATTCCTAAATGGGTTGTTAAGCTTGAGAAAACACATTGGTTAAAATCAAAGGTGTTTGAGTGTATAAAAGCATCAGCACAAAAGGTTGAAAAAATTCGAGAGATACAACAAATGATTAACGAGCTATCGGAATGTGAATATGTTAATTTTGTTAAGCTTGCAAATCTTGATTTGGGCAAGGGCGATGCAACTCTTGCAATTGATATAGATTCATCTTTATTTTATAAGGTTTTATCTGAACAGACAGGTATTGAAATTGATGACGAATGTGCTTTGCTTGAGTGCATAGGAAACCTTTCTCAAAAGCAAAAAGAGTTTGATAAAATTGCACAGGCATATGAGCAGGTAAAAGATACAGGTTACGGAATAGTAATGCCTGCTATTGATGAGCTTTCGCTTGAAGAACCGCAGATTATAAAACAGAGCGGAAAATACGGAATAAAACTCAAAGCAAGTGCACCGTCTATTCATATGATGCGAGTAAATACTCAAACAGAGGTAACACCGATAGTAGGCTCAGAGCAACAGTCAGAAGAGCTTGTGTCTTATCTTCTAAAGGAGTTTGAAGAAAGTCCGGAAAAAATTTGGGAAAGTAATATTTTTGGAAAATCTGTTCATGAACTTGTAAACGAAGGACTGCATAATAAACTTTATAGAATGCCTTCTGATGCAAGAAGTAAGATAGGCGAAACGATCGAAAAAATAATTAACGATGGTTGCAATGGTCTTATATGTATAATTCTTTAAAATATACTTATCGTTCCGGTTAAACTTATATAAATAATTTAAAGTTGTTTTAGTTAAAAGACCAAAATAATAATCCCCGATATTTGTTGTAAAATATATGATTTAATGAGCATACTAAATCATATATAAAATAACAAATATGGGGGTTTGTTTATATGAATGTTTCCAATGTAAATAATTTGCTTATTGCGGCAAACCAAGATCTTTCTTTAGTTGAAAAAGTAACAGTAGCGGCTAAAGTAATACTTACCGGCTTTGTTGTCGTTTTTGCTGTACTTGTTTTGCTTATTTTTATAATTAAAGGCTATAGTTTTGCCGTAAATATGGTTGTTAATAAACCTGATAAAATAAAAATTAGCGATAATTCTTCTGTAGGATCTGTTGTAGGAGTAAATAATAGTATACCGGAAGAAATTATCGCCGTTATTGCATCGGCTGTTTCTGTAATGTATAGCACAGATGAAAAGGTCAGAATAAAAAATGTAAAGAAAACGGATAATCAACGCTCAGCTTGGGCTAAAGCAGGTTTGTTTGATAATACTCGCCCGTTTTAAGATGTGATTTTTTAGAAAGGATGTTTATGGAAATATTACAAGGATTTTTAGATGCTGTTATGGGCATCTACAGAGCTTCGGGTATAAGTAACCTGAATTGGCAAAATTATGTAATGATTGGGATTTCAATATTTTTACTGTACCTTGCTATAAAAAAGCAGTATGAACCATTGCTTTTATTACCTATTGCATTCGGTATGCTTCTTGTAAATCTTTATCCCGGCATTATGGCACCGCCTCAAATCGAGCTTTTAACGGCAGAGGAGTGTTTGGCAATGGATATAGATATAGCTGGACATGCTTCTCAAATTATTAATGGTGTAACTTATTATGAAAATGCTACCTATGGCGGTTTGTTATTCTATTTATATCAGGGCGTTAAGCTTGGTATTTATCCTCCGCTTATCTTCCTTGGAATTGGTTGTATGACAGATTTTGGACCGCTTATTTCAAATCCCAAGAGTCTTCTTCTTGGTGCAGCGGCTCAAATAGGTATTTTTATAACCTTTTTCGGTGCAATATTTCTTGGATTTCGACCATCGGAAGCAGGTGCTATCGGCATAATAGGCGGTGCTGACGGACCAACTGCAATTTTTGTAACAACAAAGCTTGCACCGCATCTGCTGGGGTCAATTGCAATTGCGGCATATTCATATATGGCACTTGTTCCAATTATTCAACCACCTATAATGAAGTTCCTTACAACTAAAAAAGAGCGTTCTGTTGTTATGCAGCAGCTTAGACCTGTTTCAAAGATAGAAAAAATAATATTTCCGATAATTGTTGTAATTCTTATATCTTTATTTTTACCTGATGCAACTCCTCTTGTCGGAATGTTGATGCTTGGAAATCTGTTTAGAGAATCAGGTGTTGTTAAAAGACTTACCAAAACAGCACAGAATGAGTTGCTGAATATTGTAACAATATTGCTTGGTGTAACGGTCGGTGCGACAGCCTCCGGAGAAAAATTTCTCACTTTTCAAACTGTAGGAATAATAGCTTTGGGACTTCTCGCATTTTGTGTTGGTACAGCTTGCGGAGTAATTTTTGGAAAGATAATGTATAAAATAACTGGTGGCAAGGTTAATCCTCTTATCGGTTCGGCAGGTGTTTCTGCTGTTCCAATGGCTGCTCGTGTATCCCAAAAGGTAGGACAACAGGAAAATCCGGGTAATTTCCTTCTTATGCATGCTATGGGACCAAATGTTGCAGGTGTAATAGGTTCAGCAGTCGCAGCCGGAGTATTATTAAATATACTAAAGTAAAATAAACCAAGATAAAACAAAGGAAGTTTTTTGGCTTCCTTTGTTTTTATTTAAATAAAATTATTTAAATATAGGATTAAAATTATTATATGGTAATGTATGCACAAATCTATGTGAAAGACTTGCGTTTTATGTAAAAATAATTTAGAATAATGCGATTATTGCTAATTTAGAATTATTAATACTGTAACATATAATATAATACTAATATATATGTAATCAATGTGTTAATGTCGTACTTAAGAGGTAAAAATATGGCTAATAATATGACGATCCAAAAAATAGTTGGTATTCTTTTACAACGATTGAAATTTATTGTAATTGCATCAATTGTTTCAACAATTTTGTTCTTTTCATACTCAACTTTTTTTATTGCTCCGCAGTATGCAACTTCAACTATGATATTTGTTCAAAACTATGATAGCAATAGTTCAGGAACGGTAAATGATGAAAACAGAAAAATTTATAATTCAGATATCAGCGGTTCTGCGAATTTGGCTGGTATTTGTGTTACTTTATTCCAAAACTCTGATGAGTTGACTGCCTTATATGGTGGTTGCGGAGTAAGTTATTCAACTAATAACTTTTTTATTACAATTTCTGTTACAGGTTCAGATGCACAAAGGTGTGCAAATGTTGCAAACCAGCTTGCAGAAAGAGCGGAATCTGTTTTTAAAGCTAAGTTTCAGTATGGACAGCTTGGTTTAATCAGAGCTGCACAGGTTCCCGGTGCTCCATATTATCCTGATAATGTTGGTAATGCTGTTATTGGATTTATAGTAGGACTTGCTGCTTCCTGTGTAATTTCTATTTTACTTGAACTTATAGATACAACCATTAAGGTTGAAGATGATATGCAGGCACTTTATGGAATTCCGGTATTTGCAGAGATTCCTGATTTCGATAATCAAGGTTAGGTGTAAAAATGAAATTTAAATTTTTAAATAAATTTACTAAAAAAGGTAAAAAGAGATCTCGTAATAACCGTAATAAACCTGCAGGGGCTATGTCTGATAAGGTTAAGTTTGCTATTGTAGAATCCTACAAATCTGCAAGAACAAATATTATGTTTTCCTTATCGGCAGTTGATAAAAAGCTTTTTGCCGTTACAAGTTATGCTAAGGGTGATGGTAAAAGTACGGTTTCAGCCAATCTTGCTATTTCCTTTTCAAAAATGGATAAAAAAGTTCTCTTAATTGACTGTGACCTTAGACGACCTAATGTACATAATATATTTAAGGTGTCTAATGAGCAAGGTCTTTCAAATGTAATAGGTAAAATGGTAACTGTTGAGGAGGTTATCCATAAGGATGCAATTCCTAATCTTGATATTCTTCCTTCAGGTACAATTCCTCCTAACCCATCAGAGCTTATGTGTTCAAATTCATTTATTTCATTAATTGAACGCTTAAAGCAGGAATACGATTATATTATTTTTGATACACCACCTATCGGTGTAGTTGCCGATGCTTTGTTGCTTAAGGATCTTATAGCAGGCTTTGTTCTTGTTGTAAGAGAAAGAGATACTACTCACGGTGATTTACAAAAGCTTCTTGACAGTATCAAGCTTGCTGACTCAAAAGCTCTCGGAATTATAGAGGTTGGTTGTACCTTTGGCTCCAAAACAGGTAAAAAAGGTTATTATTATTATCAATATTACTATTATTATTAATCAAAATACAGGACTTTCGTACTTTAAACAAAATGCAGTGCGAAAGTCCTTGCTTTTTTGTATACTAAAAAATGCAAGAATGTTAAAAAAGACTTGCATTTTTTTAAAAAATAGATTAGAATATATCAGTAATATAAAAATATTTTTGCAATTAATTTATAAGGGGATAGCAAAATGAATTATTTAAACGCTGCTAAACAGGAGCTTGAAAAAGAGTATGCACTTCTTTGTGCTGAGTATGAGGATGTAAAAGGTAAGGGTCTTAATCTTAATATGGCAAGAGGTAAGCCTTCTGAGGAACAAATCAATTTATCACTTCCACTTCTTAATGTGTTAAATAATGACACGAATTTTATCAGTGCAGATGGTATGGATTGCCGTAACTATGGCGGTCTTACAGGTATTGATGAATGTAAGAAGCTTTTTGGTGAAATTCTCGGTGTTGATTCTAAAATGGTAATGGTTGGCGGTAACTCTAGCCTTAATATGATGTTTGATACAATTGCTTGTATGATGACAAAATCTATTGTAGAGGGTTGCAAGCCTTGGTATGAGGTAGCAAACAGAAAGTTTTTATGTCCTGTACCAGGATATGACCGTCATTTTTCAATTACTGAATACTTCGGTTTTGAAATGATTCCTGTTCCAATGGATGAAAATGGTCCTGATATGGATATGATTGAAAAGCTCGTGGCAGAAGATTCTTCAATTAAGGGTATTTGGTGTGTGCCAAAGTATTCAAATCCACAGGGTATCACTTATAGTGAGGATACTGTTAAGAGAATGGCTGCACTTAAGCCTGCTGCTAAGGATTTTAGAATTATGTGGGATAATGCTTATGTTATCCATGATGTTACAGATACACCGGATACACTTTGTAATATTTACGATGAGTGCGTTAAGTGTGGTAATGAAGATTTACCTATTATGTTTACATCTACCTCAAAGATTACTTTCCCGGGTTCAGGTGTAGCTGCTATGGCAACATCTGATAATAATATGAAGGTGTTTAAAGAAAAGTACAATTATCAGGTTATCAGCTATGATAAGATGAATATGCTTCGTCATGTGCTTTATTTTAAAAATTATGCAGGCTTACTTGAGCATATGCAAAAGCACAGAGCTATCCTTGAGCCAAAGTTTGATATTGTTTTAAATACACTTGAAAATAAGATTAAAGACACAGGTATTGCTGATTGGACAAATCCAAACGGCGGTTATTTTGTAAGTGTAGATGTATTTGAAGGTACAGCAAAAAGAGTTGTACAGCTTTGTAAAGAGGCAGGAGTTGTTCTTACAGGTGCAGGTGCTACTTATCCACTTGGTAAAGACCCTAAGGACTCAAATATCAGAATTGCACCATCATTCCCACCAAACGATGAACTTGCTCAGGCTATGGATATTTTCTGTATTTGTGCTAAAATAGCAGCTTGTGAAAAGCTTTTGAGCAAATAATTTAGTCAGTTTATTACAATAGGATGTAATTTTTGATAAATCTAAATATTTTTTTATCAAATATTTCCGTATCCATTGACTTTTTTGCAAAAAAATCTTATAATAACTCTGTTATGTTTGTATTCGTGTACGCTTAGCAGAGTTATTTTTGTGTAAATACGATACAGACAATTATATTACGGAGGTTCCAAAGGCATGAAAAGAGTTCCAAAGCCCATGTTCTTTATCGTTGCTTTGCTGATACTTGCCTTCTCGTTTACTGCTATTTTTGGCGTAACCTATTATACAGGTGACAATGAAAATACAGTTGTTAAAGGCATCGGCGATGTACGATGGGGCATCGACATCAGAGGTGGCGTTGAGGCTACATTTGTTCCGGCAGATGGTATTGACGCTACTGAACAGCAGTTAGAATCTGCTAAGTCAATTATTGAATTGCGTATGATTTCAGGTGGTATTACTGACTACGAATTATATGCAGACAAAAACAGTGACAGAATTATCGTTCGTTTTCCATGGAAATCTGACGATGTAAAGCAGGATGCAATCGAAGCAATCAACGAGATTTCTTCAACAGCACTTCTTACTTTCCGTCCTGGCGACAGCTATGAAACAACAGAAATGGGTTCTGATGGTAAGTATGTTTACAAAACACCTACCAACGAAACAGAAGAAGTTTTAATGGACGGCTCATACATAAAGTCTGCTCAAGCTCAGGTTTATCAGGATAATTCAGGTGCTCCTAAGTATGTAGTTGCTCTTGAATTTAACGATAAGGGTAAAGAGAGATTTGGTGAAATTACTACTAAGTATACAGGCTCAACCATCTCTATTTGGATGGATGACATTATGATTTCTGCTCCTAATGTAAACAGTGCTATTACTGATGGTAAAGCTCAGATTGAAGGCGAATTTACAGCAGAAACAGCAACTGAGCTTGCTAACAAGATTAGTGCAGGTGCATTGCCATTCCAGCTTAAAACTGAAAACTATGGTACAATCAGCTCCACACTTGGTGCAAATTCACTTACAGCAATGGCTTATGCTGGTGTAATTGCTCTCATAATTATTGCTCTTATTATGATTATTTTCTATCGCTTGCCGGGCTTCATTGCAGTTATTTCACTTCTTGGACAGATGGGTCTTTCAATAGCAGCTGTTTCAGGCTACTTTACAACTATCCCATCATTTACAATGACTTTACCGGGTATTGCAGGTCTTATTCTTTCAATCGGTATGGGCGTTGACTGTAATGTTATTACAGCTGAGCGTATTAAAGAAGAGCTTAGAATGGGCAGAACACTTGACGGTGCTCTTGAGCGTGGTACAAAGAACTCACTTTCAGCTATTATCGACGGTAATATGACAGTGGTTATTGTTTCAATTATCCTTATGCTTGTATTTGGTCCTTCTAACATTCTCTCAATTATCTTTGGTGAGTCTACAACAGGTACTATTTACTCATTCGGTTTCACTCTTTTAGTTGGTGTAATTTCTAACTTCATTATGGGTGTATTCCTTACTCGTGTAATGCTTAAGAGTGTAGCAGGATTTAAATTCTTACGCAAAAAATGGCTGTTTGGAGGTGCTAAGAATGTCAAATAATCTTCAGACTAAGGCAAATGTGCAGGTTTCTGAAAAGGAAATCATCGAAAAGCACAATGGCGGTAAGAAAATTATCAACTTTGTTGGTTGTAAAAAGATTTATTTCGGTATCTCTATTGCAGTTATCATTGTTGGTATTATTTGTAACTTTATTTTTGGTACAAGACTTGATATTCAGTTCTCAGGTGGTGCTACAATTAAGTTTAGTTATCAGGGCGATATTACTGAAAATGATCTTTATGATTATATTCAGGCAAAAACTGAGGATAAAATCACAACAACATTCTCTAAGGACCTTATGGGTAACTCAGGTAACAATGTAACTGTTCAGTTCTCAGGTAATAATTCTATTGAAACAGATATTCAGCAGACTCTTGAAGCTGATCTTCAAAAGCAGTTCCCTGACAATGATTTTGAGCTTCTTTCATCAAGCTCAGTTGACGCTACAATGGGCTTTAATTTCTTACTTAAGTGTATAACTGCTGTTGCAATTGCTAGTATTCTTATGGTGCTTTATGTAACAATCAGATTTAAGAAAATTGGCGGTCTTTCAGCTGGTGTAATGGCTCTTGTTGCATTATTCCACGATGTTTCAATGATTTACTTCTTGTATGTAATCTTCCAGATGCCAATTGACTCTAACTTTATTGCCGTTGTTCTTATGATTCTTGGTTACTCACTTAACGATACAATCGTAATTTACGACCGTGTTCGTGAAGAAAGAAAGAATCTTGGCAGAAGAGTTGACATCGCTACTGTATTCAACTACAGCTGTACAAAATCTATCAAGAGAACAATTATGACAACAATTACAACACTTTCAGCTATTCTAGTTGTTTATGTAGTTGCTATTGTATTTAATATTGATTCTGTTCAGAGCTTTGCTCTCCCAATGATGATTGGTATGATTTCAGGTTGTTATTCTTCAATCTGTATCGCAGGTCCTCTTTGGGTTATGTGGCAGAAACATAAAAAGGCTAAGAAAGCCGCAAAATAATTAGACTTATTTAATCTTTAATAAAAAAGGGGTGTATTCAGAATTTAGTTGGTTCTGTGCACCCTTTTTGTTTTGTTATGAAATTTGCAGTTTATTATTAAAACGAAATGTCGTCTATTTAGTTATTTGATTAAACTTCTTGGGAGAGTATATGAAAAAAATAGTTTGTTTAGTTATTTTCTTAACTTTAATATTATCTGTATTTTCGGGTTGTAATACAGAAAAAAATACTCAGCCTAATTCTGATAGGCTGAGCATTGTAACAACAATTTTTCCGTATTATGATTTTACTGTAAATATTGTCGGAGATAAAGCAGATGTTAAGCTCTTACTTTCTCCCGGAGCTGAGCCTCATGATTATGACGCTTCACCTTCAGATATTGTTGCTATTGAAAATTGTGATATCTTTATTTATAATGGCGGCGAAAGCGATGAATGGGTGGATGGAATAATTGAATCTCTTGAAAATAAATCAGTTAAATTTATTCGTATGATGGACTATATTGAGCCTCTTTGCTCTGATTCACATAATCATAATGAACACAATGAACATAATCATAATGAAAGAAATGAACATCTCCACGAACACGAGTTTGACGAACACATATGGACATCTGTAAATAATGCAAAAAAGTTTGTAGATGTTATATCTGAAAACGCTCAAACCTGTGATATAAATAATGCTAAGTTATATTTGTCAAATACTGAAAAATATATAGCAAAGCTTTCGGCTCTTGATGATGAGTTTAAATCTATAATGAGTCACAGTCAGCGTGATACTATCGTTTTAGGAGATAGATTTCCGCTTAGATATTTAGCAAATGATTACGGAATAAAGTATGAAGCCGCATTTTCAGGATGTAATAGCGAAACTCAGCCGGGAATTTCTACAATAACTCATTTAATTGATTTTGTTCGTGATAATAATATTCCTGTGGTAATTTATCTTGATTTTTCAAGTGGTAATATAGCAAAATTACTTTGCGAAGATTCAAACGCCGTTTCTAAAAAGATGTGGTCTTGCCATAATCTAACAAAATCCGAATTTGAAAATGGTGCAAATTATATATCGCTAATGAAAGAGAATACAAAAGTCTTGAGGGAGGCGTTGTTTTGATGTCGCTTATTTCAATCGATAATATATCAATAGGGTATAATGGTAAAAAAATACTATCTAATATTTCACTTAATATAGAAGAAAATGATTATATCTATATTGTAGGTGAAAATGGCTCTGGAAAAACAACGCTAATGAAATGTTTGCTTGGTCTTATCCAGCCGATTGATGGTAAAATTACATTTGGCAATGGACTTATGCAAAATGAGATTGGTTATCTTCCTCAACAAAGTGCGTATCAAAAAGATTTCCCTGCTTCTGTAAATGAGGTTGTACTGTCAGGATGTTTGAATAAGAAAAATACTTTTTTCTATTCAAAAAAGCAAAAAGAAATTGCAACTGAAAATATGCAACTTACCGGAGTGTTGGATTTAAGAAAAAAATGCTTCCGAGAGCTTTCAGGTGGTCAACAACAACGAGTTATGCTTGCACGAGCTTTGTGTGCTACTTCAAAACTATTGATACTTGACGAGCCTGTAACCGGTCTTGACCCTAAGGCTACTGCCGATATGTATGCACTTATTAAAGAGCTGAATAAAAAAAGTATTACAGTTATTATGGTATCTCACGATATTACTTCAGCTGTAAATAACGCTAAGAAAATCCTTCATTTATCAAAAGATAATTATTTTTACGGTACCGCACATCAGTATCTACATTCTGATATAGGTAAGCATTTTATGATAACAAGTTGTCCGTGCGATGTGTGTACTCATAACACTATAAAGCGAGGTGCAGTCGATGATTGAAACACTTATTGAAATGTTTTCATATAATTTTATTATTCGTGCTTTTGTAGTAGGAATACTTGTATCTTTATGTGCTTCATTACTTGGTGTAACTCTTGTGCTTAAACGCTATTCTATGATTGGCGATGGACTTTCTCATGTTGGATTCGGTGCTCTTTCTATAGCGGCATCTCTCAATCTTGCTCCGCTTGAGGTCGCAGTACCGGTAATTATGTTTGCGGCATTTTTTTTACTAAGACTTTCTGAGAATAGTAAAATTAATGGCGATGCGGCAATTGCGATTATTTCCAGCACTGCTCTTGCTGTTGGCGTTGTTTGTGTAAGTATTTCCGGTGTTAATACAGATTTAAATTCTTATTTATTTGGCAGCATTCTTGCGACAACTACTGCCGATGCGATAATGTGTACTATTCTTGCGGTAGTTGTTATAGTTGTATTTGTGTTATTTTATAATAAAATTTTTGCTGTTACTTTTGATGAAACTTTTTCTAAGGCTACAGGTATAAATACAGCTGCTTACAATACGGTTATTGCTATGCTTACAGCACTTACTATAGTTATCGGTATGAGAATTATGGGTACATTGCTTATTTCTGCACTTATAATTTTCCCTGCTTTATCTTCAATGCAATTATGCAAACGATTCAGGTCGGTAATTATCTGTTCTGCGTTGCTTTCGGTATTTTGTTTTTTTATTGGAATGTATGCTTCTTACTCTCTCGATACTCCAACCGGTGCAAGTGTTGTAATTGTAAATGCAATTATCTTTTGTGCTTTTTGGCTGTCTAATTTTGTTATTTTAAAAGTAAGAAAAAAGCGAGTTCTTAATAAGTAATTTAAGAAGTTTAAGTGATTAAAACATAAAAACATATTACAAAAATGTAATATGTTTTTATGTTTACAGAGTGTATATTATTGTGATATACTATTATAGTTAGATTTATCTTATAAAAAGGAATGAATTTTATGTCAGGACATAACAAATGGAGTACTATTAAGCAGAAAAAAGGTAAGAACGATGCTGCAAGAGCAAAAGTTTTTACAAAAATTGGCAGAGAGCTTATTGTTGCTATTAAAGAGGGTGGCAGTGCTGACCCTACAGTAAACTCAAAGCTTAAGGATTGTATTGCTAAAGCTAAGGCTGCAAATGTTCCTAACGATAATATTGAGCGTATTATAAAAAAGGCTGCTAACGATGGTGACACTACAAACTATGAGGCTGTTACATATGAAGGTTACGGTCCTAGCGGCGTTGCTGTAATTGTTGAAGCTCTTACTGATAATCGTAACAGAACAGCAGGTGAAGTAAGACATTACTTTGATAAATTTGGTGGCAATATGGGTACACAGGGTTGTGTAAGCTTTATGTTCTCCAAAAAAGGTGTTCTTGTTATTGAGCGTGAAGAGCTTGAAAAGGACGAGGATACAGTAATGAGCGATGCTCTTGAGTGCGGTGCCGCTGATTTTGAGGCTGATGATGACATCTTTACAATTTACACAGAGCCGGAAGATTTTGGCGGTGTAAGAGAAGACCTTGAAAAGTTAGGTTATACTTTTGTGTCTGCTGAGCTTGAAATGGTTCCAAGCACATACACAAAGCTTGATGATGAGGAATCTGCTACAAAAATGCAGAAAATGCTTGATATGTTCGAGGATAACGATGATATTCAGAATGTATGGCACAACTGGGAAATGGAATAATTTATTCTTCCGTTTTTCTCGCAATACTTACAATATCAATATTGTTAATTTTGCCGTCGATGTTATAATCGGCGGCTTTTTTATATGCACCATCAAGATTTGTTTTACCTAATCTGTAATCAATTATGGCGGTTATATCTTTTGTATTTACATTGCCTTCGCCGGTAATATCACCATTAACAGAAATAGAATAGAGTTCATTATCATACTCTACTGTTTGACCTGTTTTAAGATTACCTCTTGTTACAATTTTATTGTTAGCCCCTTTTATAGTAATATCAAATGGAAATTTGCTTTTAAATTCGCTAATAGTTGTACTGTTAGCAATTCCATAAATTATATTATTTGAATCAATTTTATATTCTATATCGGTGATATTGTTAATTGTTTCTGTTGATTTTGGATTAGTTGTATTTTCGGTTTTAAACTCTTTATCACTTATAATCAAATATTTACAGTTTATATCTATAACAAATGTGTTATTATTAAAACCTGCTATCATCATCGGCTTTTCTTTAACATTAAATATTTCATTGTTTTCATTTATAATATTGCAATTGTCTATATATTTAATCTTAGAATTATTTGCGTAAATTTGATTAAGTCCCAAAGCTGTTGTTTTAATAATTTTGTTGTCAGTAAGTGAGTAAATATTTCCTTCTGTGTCAGCTACCATATTTACGCCGCAGTTATATAGCTCGTTAGTAATATCAATTGTTAAACAATATTTACTTGAACCATTTACAAGTTGATATATTTTACCATTATCAAGTCTGCAATATGTGTTTGAATTGTTGGAGAATAACTCAATTGCATTTGTTTCAAAATTATAATTGTTTATATGTTCACCGTTTTTTGAAAATTCAGTAACAAAAGTATAAAGGTTGTCGCTACGCATAAAATATATGCTGTTATTTGTAGCAGAAAAGGAATTTTTATTATAATAAATAGGTAGGGTAAAGCTGTAATAATTTATATTTCCATTCGTATTGTCAAGCTCAGCTACGCAATAATCTTTGTTTAAATAGTTAGCTAAAAATAATGCATATGTATATTTTGTGCTTTGACAAACTGCTTTTATGTTTCCGTTGACTTCGATTTTATGTGTCTTTTTAGTTGGGGAGAGAATAGCAGAATACAAATTATTATCATTGTATCCGTAACAGAATGCACCACAGCTGTTACTTGATGTAAAAACCTTTTTGCATTCTGAAAATATTTCAAAATTATGTGTTGCACTTACTTTAAAAGTAATAGAAGCAAATATTGAAAATGCGACTAAAATTAAACAAATGATTTTCTTTTTCATAATACAATACACTGTTATAAAAGATAACTTATTTCTATAATACACGAAAGGCAACAGCGGATTGATTCCGTTGTTGCCTTTTGCAAGCTTGTTTATAAAGTTTTAAATTATTCTGTTACTCTTGAATATCCAATCTGACTGTTAATAACTAGAATGTCATCGGCAAACTCATATGTAAGAACCATTTCTGTTAATTCGCCTGTATAATATGATACGGTAATTGTGTCGTCATCATAAGTATACACACCTTCAACAAATAACTGGTCAGCCTGATTAATTAAAACAGTACCGTCTTCTCTGAATTCATAGATGTAGTTATATTCAAAGGTTTCGTTAAATTCAAGATCATCTTTCCACTTACCGGTAATTTTTTCATTAGGCTTAAAATCTTTGCTTACTTCAAGCTTAGGAGCAGTGTATTTTCTGCTGATAAGTGTCTGAGTTGACTCACTATATTCAGGAATAGATATAGTAAGCTCTCTGCCGGTAAATTCATTACCTGTAATTGTATAATTGTAGGTTGTGCTTGCAACATAAGGAATATCAAGTGTAAGTGTATTTACACCTTCGTTTTGCTCAACCTTATAAACACCGGTCATTTTCATTGAGCCCTGAGTAATTGCAGCAACTCCGTCAGGCTCAAAAATTAAAAAGCTTTCCAATGTTTGTGCTTCGTCAGAAGTTGAGGCATTGTCAAATGACCATGAGCCGCAAACGCTTGTATTGAAAAAGCACTTGAATACAAGAAAACCGAGTGCAAGTGCAAGTACAATAAAAAAGCTTATAATAATTGGTACTTGAATAGGAAACTTTTTCTTTGCTGTAACTACTTGCTCAGAAGTCGTTTCTTCGTTGTCTGTAGTTATTTCTTCAGTATTTTCTTGCGGATATTCTGTTTCTTCAACTGTATCTATGTCGGGGATTTCTATATTTTCAAGCTCCTGTTCAGAGATTGAAAACTCCTTGTTTTCGTCCAACTGGGATACCTCCTTATTTTAATAGATGTTTATATAATACTATATCCTGTAAAATAAATCAATAATTTTATTGTGAATATAAGGTGAATTATTTTATTTTTGTTTTTAATTTAATATTTTATTACTATTATTACTAATGTTTATCATTAAAGTGTAAATTGTTACTTTAAAAAAGTTATTACAGTATTGTAACAGAACCATTGTCAAGTATTTTTAATAATGGTATAATAACTAAGAATAGTATTTAAACATATTAAAACGAGTGTTTTTATAAAAAATTAATATTTAAGAAAGGGTGTATTAAATGATTAAATCAATGACAGGCTTCGGCAGATGTGAAACTGTTTTAAACGGTCGAGAGATTATCGTTGAAATAAAAAGTGTAAATCATCGTTATTTTGAATTTTCGTGTCGTACTCCAAGAGGCTATGGATTTCTTGATGATAAACTGAAAAGCTTTGTTAATTCAAAGGTTTCCAGAGGAAAAATTGATGTTTTTGTTACAATAGGTGAATCTGAGGAAATTCCGGCAGAGGTTACAGTAAATCATCAGCTTGCCGCAGGTTATCTTAATGCGATGAATGAAATCAGCCAGACCTATGGTATACCAAATGATATATCTGTTGTAACGCTATTTCGTTGTCCTGATGTAATTACCGTTAATAAAGCTGCGGCTGATGAAGAACAACTGACAGCAGATGTTTTATCTGCTACAGATGCCGCACTTACTTCATTTATTCAAATGCGACAGGCTGAGGGCGAAAAAATGAAGAAAGATATTCTCGGTCGTGCAAATACAATTTTATCAATTGTATCTGAGATTGAAGAGCGTTCTCCTCAAACTGTTAAGGAGTATGAAGCAAGACTGCTTGAAAGAATTAAACAGACTCTTGTGGATTATGATGTAAATATTGACCAACAGCGTGTACTTACAGAGGTTGCCGTATTTTCGGATAAGGTTGCAGTTGCTGAGGAAACTGTAAGACTGAGAAGCCATTTTGAACAGCTTTCTGAGTTTTTGTCAGCTGATGTTCCTGTCGGAAGAAAAATTGACTTTATAATTCAGGAAATGAACCGTGAGGCAAATACAATCGGTTCAAAGGTTCAGGATGCAACTCTTGCTCATAAGGTTGTTGATATTAAGAGTGAGATTGAAAAAATTCGTGAGCAGGTACAAAATATTGAGTAAAGATTCTAAGAGGTTTTTATGAAGCTTATTAATATAGGTTTTGGCAATCTTGTAAGCTCAGATAAAATAGTAGCTGTGGTTGCTCCTGATTCTGCTCCTGTAAAAAGAATTATACAGGAGTCTAAGTCAGCCGGAAAGCTGATAGATGCAACCTGCGGACGAAAGTGTAAGGCAGTTTTAATTACCGAAAACAACCATGTTGTTTTATCTGCAATTTCTTGCGAGACTATACAAAACAGATCAAACGAGGTAGAGGAGGATAAAAATGAGTGATGTAAAAAAAGGCAAGCTTGTATTATTTACAGGTGCATCAGGTGTTGGTAAGGGTACGCTTATAAAAGAACTTTTAAAGCGTGATTCAAGCGTAAAGCTCTCTGTATCAAATACTACTCGTGCTCCAAGAGATGGTGAAGTTGATGGAGTCAATTATAACTTTATTACCAAACAGCAGTTTGAAGACTTGATTGGTGTTGACGGCTATTTGGAGTATGCACAATACTGTGATAATTACTATGGCACTCCAAAAAAGCAGGTTGAAGATTTGCTTGAGCAGGGATATAATGTCATTCTCGAAATTGAGGTTCAGGGCGGACTTCAAATTATGGAAAAATACCCTGACACCCTCAGTATTTTTATTTTGCCGCCTACATTTGCAGCTCTTGAAAAAAGACTGCGTGACAGAGCTACCGAAGATGAAGAAACTATCCAAAAGCGTCTTAAAACAGCAATGGATGAATTTAGCTACAAGGGAAAGTATAAGTACAATGTAGTTAATGATGATTTAGAAGTAGCTGTAAATGAGATTCTTGAAATTTTAAATAAGGAATCTAAATAATATTTTTGCTTTATTGGTACATATATAATATTAAAAAAGGTAAATTAAAGGAGATTAATTATGCACAAGATTAATGTTGATGAATTATTTGCAGGTAAACAGAGTAAGTATGCACTTGTTGTAGGTGTTTCAAAAAGAGCAAGAGAGATTACTCAGGAATTTGAGGATGAAGAATATATAACAGACGAAAAGCCTGTACTTCTTGCAATTGAAGAAATCAGAAACCATGAGGTTACACTTTTAGAGCCTGAAGACGATGAGCTGTGATTTAGTCGCAAGAGTTGCGATAGAAAATACAGTCTATACCTTTGATAAAGCTTTTGATTATGCAGTTCCCGAAAACCTTTCAACTGTTGTAAAAGCCGGTGTGCGTGTTCTTGTTCCTTTTGGTCGAGGCAACAGAAATCGCCAGGGAATAGTTATGTCTGTGGGGTATTCTTCAAGTGAAAAGCTGAAATATATATTGTCAGTTCTTGATCAAGAACCTGTATTGACTGAAAAAATGCTGAGGACTGCTGAATTTATGAAGGAGTATTATTTTTGTACGCTCTATGATGCGGTAAAAACAATGCTTCCTGCAGGTATTAATTACAGGCTTACAACGCTTTATGGTGCTAAGGATAGCGAAAACTTTGATTACGAAGCTTTAACTGATGAAGAAAAGCGAGTTTATGATTATCTGCTAAAAAAGCGAAAAGCGGTAAAGTCTGAAAAAATACTTGATGATTTTGGTTTTTCAAGCAACAGCTTACTTGAAAAGCTTGTAAACGATGATGTGCTTTATAAATCTGACGAAGCATTCAGAAAAGTAAGCGATGCCGTTATGAAAATGGCGGCACCGTCGCCGGGTATAGATGAAAGTAAGTTTAAGCTTACACAAAAACAGCAAAATGTATTGGAATTACTAAAAATGACAGGCGGTACTTCGGTAAAAGAGATTTGTTATTTTACCGGAGTAACTACGGCTGTAGTTGACGGACTTTATAAAAAAGGTCTTATTTATTACTATGATGAAGAGGTTTTCAGAATTGAAAGCCGCCAACAGGATAACAACTGTAATCCTATTGTTTTGTCTGATGAACAGCAAAAGGCTTGCGATAATCTTTATTGTGAATACAAGGACTCGGCTGCTCATGTAAGCTTGCTTTATGGTGTAACAGGTTCAGGCAAAACAAGCGTTTTTATAAAACTGATTGAAAAGGTAATTGATGACGGACGAGGCATAATAGTTATGGTTCCCGAAATATCGCTTACTCCTCAGTTTGTGTCAAATTTTGCTAAACGCTTTGGCGATAAAATCGCAGTGTTTCATAGTGCCTTGTCACTTGGCGAAAGACTTGATGAGTACAAAAGAGTAAAAAAGGGACTTGCAAAAATAGTTATAGGTACAAGAAGTGCTGTTTTTGCTCCGTTTGATAATATAGGTTTAATTATTATGGACGAGGAGCAGGAGTATAGCTATAAGTCCGAAACTACCCCACGCTACCACGCACGAGAAATTGCAAAGTATCGTTGTATGGCTGATGCAGGTTTGCTTGTGCTTAGTTCAGCTACGCCAAGTATAGAAACCTTTTACTATGCTCAAAACGGCAGATATTCGCTAAATACTCTTACAAAGCGTTATGGTGATGCAACTTTGCCCGAAGTAATTACAGCTGATATGAACAACGAATTACAGCAGGGAAATGCATCAGGATTTTCAAGTGTATTGCTTGAAAATATGCAGTATAATCTTGAACACGGCAGACAGTCAATTCTTTTGCTTAACAGAAGAGGGCATAATACTTTTGCAACCTGTCGCTTTTGCGGTGATGCCGTAACCTGTCCCAATTGCTCAATTTCACTTACCTATCATAGGGTAAATAATCGCCTTATGTGTCATTATTGCGGATATTCTGTTGATTATTCTGATGAATGTCCCAGCTGTCACTCAACAGGCTTGCGTTTTGGCGGAACAGGCACACAAAAGGCAGAGCAGGATATTGCCGATATTTTTCCAAATGCAAGAATACTGAGAATGGATGCCGATGCTACATCATCAAAGTCTTCATACGAAAAAATGATTTCAGCCTTTGCTAAAGGCGAGTATGATATTTTGGTAGGAACTCAGATGGTTGCAAAAGGGCTTAACTTTCCTGATGTTACTTTGGTAGGTGTGCTCAATACTGACCATATGTTGTACGCTGATGATTATCGTAGCTATGAAAGGTCATTTTCCCTTCTTACTCAGGTTGTGGGCAGAAGCGGCAGAGGAAAGCATAAGGGAATGGCTGTAATCCAAACTTATACACCCGATAATCAAATAATTTCAATGGCGGCAAAGCAGGATTATAATGCGTTTTATAATACTGAAATTGTAATGCGTAAAAATATGCTTTATCCACCATTTGCGGATATTTGTCTTATAGGATTTGTTGGCGAAAATCAGGCGCTTACTCTAAGGGCTGCAAATGCGTTTTTAAATTCATTTGTAAGCCTTGCAAGCAGTAAATATCCTAATTTGCCACTTAGAATTCTTGGTCCTTCACCGGCACTTGTTGTTAAGGTAAGTAATAAATTTCGATATAAATTAATAGTAAAATGTAAAAATAACCGTGAGTTCAGGGAGTTGTTATCCACTCTCCTTGTAGAGTTTGGTAAAAATAAAGAATTTTCGGCAGTAACAGCCTATGCAGATATGAATTCGCTTGTTTGCTGATAAGAGAGGTTTAAAAATGGCAATCAGAACAATTGTTAAAGAGGGCGACGATGTCCTTGCTAAAAAGTGCAGACCTGTTGTTAAGTTTGACAACAGACTTGCAGATTTAATTGATGATATGATTGAAACTCTTCATCTTTCCAAGGGTGTTGGCTTAGCCGCACCGCAGGTCGGTATTTTAAGAAGAGTTGTAGTTATAGATGTAGGCGAAGGTGTAATCGAGCTTGTAAATCCTAAAATCATTGCGTATAGTGGTGAGCGTGAGGCTTTGGAAGGATGTCTTTCTTGTCCCGGTGAATGGGGAATCACACGCAGACCTAATTATGTAAAGGTTAAGGCTCAGGATAGATTCGGCAACGAATTTACAGTTGATGGTGAAGAGTTACTTGCTCAGGCTTTTTGTCACGAGCTTGAGCATCTTGATGGTATCATCTTTAAACAGGTAGCTATCAGACTTCTTACACCTGAAGAGATTGAAGAAATGAATAAATCTTAAGAGGAATAATATGAAAATAATTTATATGGGTACACCTGATTTTGCTGTGCCTGCGTTAAATGCATTAATTAATTCAGAACACGAGGTAGTGGCTGTATTTACTCAGCCGGATAAACCAAAGGGCAGAAAAATGGTGCTTACACCTCCTGAGGTAAAGGTTTGTGCAACAGAAAATAATATTCCTGTTTATCAGCCTGATACATTTAAGGATGGTAAAGCTCTTGAAATAATTAATGGCTATAATCCTGATGTTATCGTAGTTGCCGCTTACGGAAAGCTTTTGCCAAAGTCTGTTCTTGATGCTCCTAAGTATGGTTGTGTAAATATTCACGGCTCATTGTTGCCAAAGTATAGAGGTGCGGCACCAATTCAGCAATCTGTTCTTAATGGTGACAAGATTACAGGTATTACAACTATGCTTATGGATGTTGGACTTGATACAGGCGATATTTTGCTTACTGAAGAAACAAAAATTGGTGAAAATGAAACTTCAGGCGAGCTTTTTGACAGACTTGCACAGCTTGGCGGAGATTTAATTTTAAAAACTCTTTCAGGTCTTGAACAAGGTCAAATAAATCCTAAAAAGCAAGACGAAGCACTTGCGACTCATACTTCAAAGATTGATAAAAGTTATTGTCCTATTGACTTTTCAAAATCTGCACAGCAGGTTCATAACCTTGTAAGAGGACTTAATCCTTGGCCGGTTGCAACTACTCAACTTTGCGGTAAGAATGTAAAGATATTTACAACTCGTTTGTGCGAAAAAAGCGGAAAAGCGGGTACAATAATCAGTATAAAGCCTTTGATAGTAGCTTGTGCAGAAGGTTCTGTTGAAATTCTTGAGCTTCAGCCTGAGGGTAAAAAGCGAATGGAAGCGGCGGCTTTTCTTGCAGGTCATAAGCTTAATATCGGTGATCAAATATAATATTTATTTGGGAGTGTTTTATTTTGGGATATTTCTACGGTATTGACTGGACTTATATTATATTTATTTTGCCTTGTATTATAATTTCACTAATATGTCAGATTAATGTTAAAGCAACATTTTCAAAATATTCTAAGGTAAGAAATTCAAGGAATATGACAGGTGCTCAGGCGGCTGAGTGTGTTTTAAGACAAAATGGTGTTACAGGTGTAAGAATTGAGCAAGTTGCGGGAAGCTTGACTGACCATTTTGACCCTCGCTCAAATGTTATTAGACTTAGTGATGATGTTTATTCAAGTAGTTCAGTTGCGGCTGTTGGTGTTGCGGCTCATGAAGCAGGACACGCTGTTCAGCATGCTCAAAACTATTTGCCAAATAAAGTAAGAGCTACAGTTTTGCCATTAGCAAATATTGGCTCTAAGCTTAGTTGGATATTTATATTATTAGGTTTTGCTTTTTCAGCAAATATAGGTTTCACATTATTATATATTGGTATTATTTTATTTTCATTATCTGTTTTATTTACAATAGCTACATTGCCTGTAGAATTTAACGCTTCTAAAAGAGCTTTAGAAGCTATAGAAAGTGCAGATTTACTTTATGGTGATGAATATAAAGGTGCCAAAAAAACTTTGCGAGCTGCTGCTATGACTTATGTAGCCGCCGCATTAACTGCAGTGTTACAGCTTGTCAGATTAATTGTTATAGTAAATAGCAGACGAGATGATTGATTAAGCTGACACTTAATCAAAGACAAATTTAAAGGTTGCGGTCAAGCTTTTAATACTTTTAGATTTTAATAATAGTGTTTTAACAATAAGGTATTATTACAATTCCGTTTTAAACGGAATTGTAATAAATTATTGCTGAACTTCACTCAATTCTTAATTTTTTCTTTAAGATACAATAAAACTTATATGTCAGCTTAGTGAGAATATGGAGTAAAATTATGGGAAGAAAAACAGCTTTTAAGGTGTTGCTAAAAATAGAACAGGATGACGCTTATTCTAATATTGCGTTGAATAATGCCATAAAGGAAAGAAAATTAAATCATTCAGACGCATCTCTTGCATCTGCTATTGTTTATGGTGTACTTGAACGCAAGATTACGCTTGATTATATTATTAAGCAATACTCCAAAATTCCATTGAGGAAAATTGAGCTAAAGACAAAAATCATACTCCGAATGGGAATTTTACAGCTTTTGTTTATGGATAAGATTCCGGAAAGTGCCGCAGTAAACGAAAGTGTAAAGCTTGCAAAGGCTGTAAAGCTTCAAAAATCCTCAGGATTTATAAATGGTATACTTCGTAACATTACAAGAGCTGATGTAAAGTATAAATTACCTGAAAATGATATAATCAAATTCTTGTCAGTAAAATATTCTTGCCCTGAGGAGCTTGTAAGTCTTTGGATTAATTCTTATGGAGAAATTAATTGTCAGAAAATTCTTGAAAAACTAAGCGGCAGACCAAAAATTTTTGCAAGAGTCAATACCTTAAAAACAGATAAAAAATCATTAATCTCTGAGCTTGAATCAAATGGGGTAAAGGCTTTTGAGGTCGATTTTCTGAATAATGCCCTTTATCTTGAAAATACCGGCTCTATCGAGGCTTTAAAAGCTTACAAGGAAGGCAAATTCCATATTCAGGACGCTTCTTCTCAGTTATGTGTTGAATTTTTAAATCCAAAGCCAAACGATACTATGCTTGATGTTTGTGCGGCTCCTGGCGGAAAGTCTTTTACAGCCGCACAGTATATGGAAAATACAGGCAAAATTTTTTCTTGTGATATGTTCGAGCATAAGGTGCGACTAATTGCTTCGGGTGCAAAACGACTTGGTATCGGCTGTATTTCTGCAACCTTGCGTGATGCGTTAAATGATGAGGTTTCGTTGCCTGTTGCCGATAAAATATTGTGTGATGTTCCCTG
Organism: Ruminococcus sp.; assembly: GCA_036310085.1. Taxonomy (GTDB): domain Bacteria; phylum Bacillota; class Clostridia; order Oscillospirales; family Acutalibacteraceae; genus Ruminococcoides. The sequence goes on along the minus strand of JAXJSN010000076.1, from coordinate 23,471 downwards.
CAGTGGTCTTGGTATTCTTTCAAGAAAGCCCGAAATCAGATATAAAGAAGACTTGGTGTCTAAGGAGCTTGCAGAGCTTCAATATGAAATTTTGTGTAAAAGTGCAAAGTATCTAAAAAAGGGCGGAAGACTTGTTTATTCTACTTGTACTCTTAATCCTAAAGAGAATAATGAAAATGCAAGTCGTTTTCTTAAAGAGCACCCTGATTTTTATGGACTACAATTAACCTTGCCAACCGGTGTGAGCCGTGCGTATGATGAAAATGATTACGAAATAACTCTTATGCCGCATAGTGCAGGAACAGACGGTTTTTATTTTGCAGTATTCGGAAAGAGGGATTAAAAAATGTTAATTGATATTAAATCTATGACGCTTTCCGAGCTTACGGATTTTCTTGTTGAAAATGGTTTTGAAAAGTATCGTGCAAAGCAAGTATACGATTGGCTTAATAAAAATGTTACTTCTTTTGACGAAATGCGTAATGTTTCTTCAAAGTTAAAGGATTTTTTAAAAATAAGTTGTTACATTTCTGTTGCAATTATTGAAAAAAAACTCGTTTCAAGGTATGATAAGACAGTAAAATATCTTTTTGCGTTTAATGACGGAGAATGTGTCGAATCTGTTGTTATGAATTATAAGCACGGATATTCAATTTGTATTTCAACTCAGGTTGGTTGTAAGATGGGTTGTACTTTTTGTGCAACAGGCAAAAGCGGTTTTTCTCGCAGTCTTACTCCGTCTGAAATGCTTAACCAAATTGAAACCGCGCAAAAAGATTTAGGAATAAGGATATCGAATATTGTTTTAATGGGAATGGGCGAACCGCTTGATAATTTCGATAATGTGGTTAAATTTTTAAGGCTTGTATCGTCAGATAACGGTCTTAATATCGGTATGCGACATATCACATTGTCAACCTGCGGTATAGTTCCTAAAATCTATGATTTAGCAAATTTAAAGCTTGGTATTACTCTTTCGGTATCTCTTCACGCTCCTAATGATTTTATCAGACGCAAAACAATGCCCATTGCAAGAAAATATTCTATGGATGAATTGTTGCAGGCTTGCAGAGATTATTTTAAAATTACCGGCAGGCGTGTTACATTTGAATATTCTATGATAAGCGGTGTAAATGACAGCGATGCCAATGCTGTTGAGCTTGCAAACCGACTAGAAGGGTTAAACTGTCATGTCAATTTAATTCCTGTAAATACAGTCGAAGGTACGGGTTATATTAAAAGTAATATAAAAAGACAACAGTCTTTTATAGATATACTTGCCGAAAAATCAATTACGGCAACGGTAAGGCGAACCTTAGGCAGCGATATAAACGCTTCCTGCGGTCAGCTAAAAAGAAATCATATGAATGAAGGAGGTAAATAACTTGGAAGTATTCAGTAAAAGCGATATTGGACTTGTACGAAAAGAGAATCAGGATGACTGTCGCTTCGGAGTTATTTCTCCCAGCTGTGTTTGGGCAGTAGTATGCGACGGAATGGGAGGTGCGAATGGCGGCAATATAGCAAGTGCAACTGCGGTTGATTACATAAGCTCTAAAATTACCGATCTTTATAAAGAAGATATGACTAAGGAACAAATTGGCGAGCTTATGGCTGAAATAGTTGTAAATGCTAATATGAAAATCTTTGAGCTTTCAACTCAGGATTCTGATCTTGCCGGAATGGGCACAACCTGTGAGTTTGTATTTGTTAAGGATACAACTGTTCATGTAGTTCATGTTGGTGACAGCCGAACCTATGCAATAAGAGGCGGCAAAATAAAGCAGCTTACCGAGGATCATTCTGTTGTGCAGGAAATGGTTCGCAGGGGAGAGATAACCTACGAGCAGGCACAGAATCATCCAAATAAGAATTTTATTACAAGAGCACTCGGTATTAAGCCGTCTGTTCGACTTGATTATATTGAAGCTAATTTTATTTACGGTGATGTATTATTAATATGTACTGACGGTCTTTCAAATTGCGTTTCAACCGGGGATATGGTTAGAATTTGTCATGAAAATCGTGGCGATAGTATGATTTCAAAGCTTGTTGAAAAAGCAAAGGACGGCGGCGGTAACGATAATATTACGGCTACTGTAATTTATTAAGGGGAGTGAATATTTTTGGATAAATACCTCGGAAAAAGACTTGACGGTCGTTATGAAATACACGAGCTTATCGGTGTGGGTGGTATGGCTAATGTGTATCGTTGCACCGATACTATCGACGATCGAGAGGTTGCTATAAAGATTTTAAAGGATGAATATCTTAACAATCAAGAGTTTATCCGTCGTTTTAAAAATGAATCAAAAGCTATTGCAATGCTTTCTCACACAAATATTGTTAAAGTTTATGATGTAAGCTTTGGCGATATGATTCAGTATATTGTAATGGAATATATTGATGGTATTACCCTTAAGGAGTATATAGATCAGCAGGGTATTATTGATATGAAGGATGCTTTGCATCTTACCGTTCAAATATTAAAGGCTTTACAGCACGCACATGAATGTGGAATTGTGCATCGTGATATAAAGCCTCAGAATATTATGCTTCTTCAGGATGGTACTATAAAGGTTACTGACTTTGGTATTGCCCGTTTTTCAGATAAGCAGACAAGAACTATGACAGAGCAGGCTATAGGTTCAGTTCATTATATTGCTCCTGAGCAGGCAAGAGGTGCCGTAACAGATGGTAAAACCGACATATATTCTGTTGGTGTTATGTTATATGAAATGCTTACAGGTAAGCTTCCGTTTGATGGTGACAGTGCAGTAACGGTTGCATTAATGCAGTTACAGTCAACACCTAAGCGTCCTCGTGAAGTAAACCCAGGTATTCCAATAGGACTTGAGCAAATCACAATGAAGGCTATGGAAAAAAGTCCTGAGGTTCGTTATAATTCAGCGGCAGAAATGCTGAGTGATATTGAACGCTTCCGTCTTAACCCGACAATTGTGTTTGATTATGGTAAATCCTTTGTTGATAATCAGCCAACTAAGTTTGTGGGCGATATAAAGGATACTAAAAAGGACGATGTAAAACCTGTATCAAAGAGTGAAACTCTTGATTTTTCTGATGATGATTTTTCAGATGACGATGATATTAAGCAACATTCAAATGCATTTCATGCAATTAAAGGTATACTTATAGCATCTATACTTGTTTGTGCTGTTATATTCTCTCTTGCAATGTTTAAGGGTTGCAATTCATCTCAGGCTAAGGATGTAACTGTTCCTGATTACATTGGTAAATCTCTTGTTGATGTTAAAGAAAATAATAAAAACGGATTTAATTTTGAAATAAAGAGTAAGTTTGATGAATCTAAAGAAATGGGCGTTATTTTAGCTCAGGATCCTGCTCCTGATTCAATGAAGGTTAAAACAGGCTCAACTATTACTCTTACAGTTAATGGTACTGATACAATGGTATCAACACCATATGTTACAAATTACAGCGAAAAAGAAGCAATTCGTGTGTTAAAGGCGAGCAATCTTGTAGCTGAAATTGTTTATGTAGAAAACACAAAAACACCAAAGGGATATGTAAATGAAACTTATCCTAAAGCTGGTGTTCAGACTACAATCGGTTCAACTGTTTATGTGTATGTAGCTAACGGCAAACGCACTGAACAGGTTACACTTCCGTCTGTAGAAGGTCTTGTTCTTTCTGAGGCAAAGTCAAAAATTGAAGAATTAGGTCTTACAGTAGAAGTTGTTTACGACGATGAAAGCAAGGAAGCTAAAGATACTGTATTAGGTATGTCACCACTTCAATATGGTAAGGTTGATTTGGGTACTGTAGTAACTCTTACAGTTAGCTCAGGACTTGGAGACAAGAATACAGTTTCAGTCTTTGTTGATTTACCATCAAATACTGAAGATACAGTTGAAATGACAGTTATCGTTGATGGTGTAGTTGATAATCAGTATTCAAAAACACTTGTTCCTAAGTATAACAAGACTTGTACACTTGAAATTACAGGTTCAGGAACATCAACAATCATTGTTCAGCTTGATGGTCAGCTTTACCGTGAATATCATGTTGATTTCTCTAAATCAGCGGTTACAACTACAGGTATTCACGACTATGTAGTTGCTACAACAGAGCCATACACTTATTATACTGAGCCAACAACAGAGCCGTATACTTATTATACAGAACCAACAACAGAACCATATACCGAAGATCCAAATCTAAATAATGGATACAACGATTATAATGGTGGTTTTTATTAATGAGAGAGCTTAATGGCATTTTAATGAAAGCAATTGGCGGATTTTATTATGTTCGCTGTGATAATGAAGTGTTTGAATGTAAGGCAAGAGGAAACTTCCGCAATAGCGGAAGTTCTCCGATTGTTGGTGATAATGTGGTAATATCTGTTCCTGATGACGGATTTGCCGCAGTAGAAAAAATATTGCCTCGAAAAAATAAGCTGAAACGACCTGCACTTGCAAATATTGATGTGCTTGTTATCGTTTGTTCAACTGTCGATCCAATGCCCAATTATACAATAATAGATAAGATGACAGCGGCCGCAGTAAACAACGATATGACTCCTGTTATTGTTATTTCAAAAAATGATTTGGCAGACGGAGAAAAAATTGCAGGTATATACAGAAATTCAAATATTGATGTGTTCCTTATATCTCCAGAAAATTTTGAAACAATTCAAAGTCTAAAGGATTATCTAAAGGGTAAGGTATCAGCTTTTACAGGAAACAGCGGTGTGGGTAAATCAACACTTTTAAATGCGTTGTTTCCGTCGCTAGAGTTGCAGACAGGTGAAATCAGCCAAAAGCTTGGCAGAGGACGACACACAACAAGAGCAGTTGAGCTTTTTGAAAGTGAAGGTTGCTTAGTTGCAGATACTCCGGGATTTTCAACTGTTGACTTACAGCGTTATGAAATGATTGAAAAAGAACAGCTTCAATATTGTTTTCCTGAATTTGAAGAATATTTGGGTAGCTGTCAGTTTACTTCGTGTTCACATACCTGTGAAAAAGGTTGTGCTATAATTGAGGCACTCAACGAGGGTAAAATTGAAGATACTCGCCATAAAAGTTATGTCACAATGTACAATGAGGTAAAAGACATTAAATTGTGGCAGATTAATAAGAATAAGTGAAGTGAGAAAAATGCGTTGCGTTATAATTGCGGGCTCGCCTGATTATGATGTTGATTTTATATTGGCAACAGTTAAAAAAGATGATTTTATCATCTGTGCCGACAAAGGGTATTTATATGCTCGCAATGCAGGCATTTTTCCAGAGATAGTTGTTGGAGATTTTGATTCTTATAACGAGAAAATTTCTGATAATTGCGAAATAATTAAGCTTAATCCGCATAAAGATGATACAGATACAATTCATTCTATTGATATTGCATTTAGCAGAGGATATTCAAATATTGTCATTTTATGCGGAATTGGCGGAAGATTTGACCATACATATTCAAATGTTGCCGCTTTGCAATATATCAGTCAAAAAGGCGGAAAAGGTTTACTTTTGTCTGCTGACGAAAGAATAGAATTTTTACCTACAGGTGAGTATTCATTTAAAGGCTATATGGGTAAAACTTTTTCTCTATTTCCTTTTGGTTGTTCAGATATTTTTGTATCGTATAAGGGTGCAGAATACTCACTTGATTATTACAGATTAGAAAATAGTATACCAATGGGCGTTTCTAATGTTTTTATAACAGATGAAGCTAAAGTTACAATACATAAAGGAAATGCAATTATTATAATTAATAATTTTTGATTATTAATTTTTGTGCAAGGTTATATCTGCAACTAAGGTTTTAAAAAAATTAAAAGTTTTGATTAAACTTTTTTCGCTTTGATTAAGTATCAGCTTGATAAAAGGATTTTTGAACTCATAGGTCGAAATTTGTTACAATTTGCGAAATATTAACTAAATATGGGGGTATAGCTCAGCTGGGAGAGTGTTTGACTGGCAGTCAAAAGGTCACGGGTTCGAGCCCCGTTATCTCCACCAAAATTTATATTTTTTAAATCGGATTATAATTACATAATTTGCTATAACAAAAATGTAATTATAATGACACGCATTAATCTTGAAAAGAATATAGCTTTTATGCTATAATTTTTCGAGATTAGATAGTATGGATAATTTGGAGTGAAAAGTATGTCATTGTGTATGGGTTGTATGCAAGAAATTGGAAATATGGTATTGTGTCCTACTTGTGGCTTTAATAATGAAGAAAAACAGCAGGCACCTTTTTTACCATATGGTACTGTACTTTACAACAGATATATTGTAGGTGCAGGACTTGATACAAATGGTGAAAGCACACGATATCTTGGTTTTGATAAGCAGACCGGAGATATTGTAATAGTTTGTGAATTTCTTCCTATCGGATTATTCGGTAGAGAAGAGGGTCAAACAGAAATTAAAATTAATTATGAAGATAGACTTGTTTTCCAAAAGCTTAAGGATGATTTTACAAGCTATTACGGAATTCTTGCAGAGCTCAGAGAGCTTTCTGCATTAAAGAATGTTCATAATATTTTTGAAGAAAACAATACAGTCTATGTTATTGAAGAAAACGAAGATTTAATTCCATTTGAAGAATATGTAGAGAGAAGTGGTGGTCATCTCGATTGGGATATTGCTCGACCATTGCTTATGCCTGTAATTTCGGCACTTGAGGCTCTTCATAGAAGAGGAGTAGGTCATTACGCTATTGCTCCTAAGAATATGTATATTACTGCAACAGGTAAAGTTAAAATTTCAGGATTTGCAACAGAAAATGAAAGAAAAAGAGGTACTGCTCTTAAATCTCAGTTGTTTTCAGGTGGTGCTGCTCCTGAGCAGTATGAGGATAATTTCCCTCTTGACGACATTACCGATATATATGGCTTTAGTGCTACTCTTTTCTATGCACTTACAGGTCATTTACCTAAAAATGCAGTTGAGCGTAAAAAAGACGGCAGATTGCTTATGAGTACTGCAACAGTTAAGAGATTACCACCTCATGTTGTTTCTGCTCTTGCTAATGGTTTGCAGGTTGAGCGTCAGAATAGAATCACAGATTTCGATGAGCTTCGTTCACAGCTTTCTGTTGCTCATACTGCAAAGGTAATTCAGGATGAAATTTCAAGAACAGCAAGTATGAATCTTCCTAAAGAGGAAAGAAGACAGAAGAAGAATGGTATTTCTCCAACTTCTATTGCTGTAATCTCAGGTGCTATTACAGTTCTTGTGTTAGGTATCGCAGGTGTTTTCTGGCTTATGCAAAATCCACTTGCAGGTATGTTTGAAAACGGAGCAGGTAATGCTAACGAAGCTACCGAAAATACTGAGTGGACAGGTGCAACTGTACCTGATTATCTTGGCTTGACCTATGATGAGGTTGTAAGCAAGGATGCAGCTGATGATTCAATTATCGTTCTCAGAAACTTTACTGACGAGCATAGCGAAAAACATGCTGACGGTCTTGTAATGGAGCAGAAACCTGCACCAGGTTCAAAAATTGAAAATGAGGATGGTACTACAATCTCTATTACTATCAGCAAGGGTTCACAGATGCGTGAGCTACCAAAAGCAGAGGGCGAAAAGTTAGATGATTTAGCTTCTGACCTTGCTCAAGCAGGTCTTTTGGCTACTGCTGAGTATCAGTACAGCGATACTGTTGCCGCAGGCAGAGTAATTGGATATAAGAGCCATCAGGCAGGCGATACACTCGAGTACGCTTCTAAGGTAACTGTTATTGTAAGTAAAGGTACTGAGCCTTCTACAAATCCATCAACTACAACTCCATAAATTATTATTCCTGACAGAAATCTTTTTTGATGTTTCTGTCAGGAATTTTTGTTTATAGTTTATATCGTTAAATATAGTATATTGTTAATGTATACAAAAAAATAATTCTTAATTTGTAAATTTGAATATATACAATAACAATAAAATTTGATATAATTACTATACATAGATAAGAAAGGATGAATTTTATGAGAAAATTCGCTAAAATTGCAAGTGTGATTATTGCAGCTTCAATGGTTACTTCTTCTCTGGCAGTTACAGCAGTTAATGCTGCAGCTGATAGCGTTAAGTTACCTGTCTCTCAGGATTCTGCATTACAAAATAATGTTCAAGACGGCGTTATTCTTCACGCTTTTAACTGGTCTTATAATTCTATAAAAGATAACTTAGCTTCAATTGCTGCTGCCGGTTATACTACTGTACAGACTTCACCTGTTCAGCAGGCTAAGGACTATTGTACATCAAACGATGTTGCAGGTCAGTGGTGGAAGCTTTACCAGCCTGTTAGTATGGCAATCGCTAAAGACTCTTGGTTGGGTACAAAGGATGAATTAAAAGCTCTTTGTACAGAGGCTGAAAAATACGGTATTAAAATTATTTGTGATATAGTTTCTAACCATATGGGTAACGAGACTGAGGAAAATCCAAACCTCGTAAGCTCACAGGTTAAAACTTATCAGCCTGATTTTTATGAGAATAAGGAAGAGTATTTCCGTTCTAACAATATTACAGCAAGCGACAGCTCTGTAAAAAATGTTGTTCAGGGTCATCTTTCTGCTTGTCCTGACCTTAATACAGGCAACGCAAATGTTCAGAATGCAGTAAAGAATTTGCTTAGAGAATGTATTGATTGCGGTGTTGATGGTTTCCGTTTTGATGCTGCTAAGCATATTGAAACACCAGATGATGGTGCTTATGCATCTGATTATTGGAAAAATATTTCTGAGGATGCATCAGCTTACTATACTAAGAAAACTGGTCAGGATTTGTATATTTACGGTGAGATTCTTAATAACTGCGGTGCAGGCAGAAAATATGATTCTTATACTAAGTATATCAATGTAACTGACAACAGAACAGGTGATGCGGTTCTTTATAATGTTACAGCAAACAAGGCATCTTCTGCCGCAAGTTCAACATATAAGTCTGGTGTTAAGGCTTCTGATGTAGTTCTTTGGGCTGAATCTCACGATACTTTCGAGGGTGATTCAGGTTCAGGCGGTCTTTCAAATACTGCCGATGTTGCAGATAGCGACATTGTAAAGGCTTGGGCTATTGTTGCTTCAAGACAGGATTCTACAGCTCTCTACTTTGCTCGTCCGGGCGATGCTCTTATGGGTGATGCCTCAACAAATACTACATATAAAAGCACAGCTGTATCAGAAATTAATAAGTTCCATAATAAATTTAACGGTCAGAGCGAAAAGCTCGGTTCTAATGACGGTGTAGCTTTCGTTGTTAGAGGTACAAGTGGTATAGTTCTTTCTAACTGTAATGGTAATGAAAAGAGTGTAAACATCTCTGGCACAGGTCTTGCAGATGGTACCTATACTGATACTGTTTCAGGTAACAAATTTACTGTAGCTAATGGTGTATTAACAGGTTCTATCGGTGCAACAGGTGTAGCTGTTGTTTATGATGGCACAACAACACCAAGAAATACTAATACTGTTGAAAGCTCAACATTTAAGGGTGAAACACTTACACTTACACTTGGTCTTGAAAATGCTACATCAGGTACATATAGTCTTGAGGGTGGTGCTCCGGTAAGTTATACAGGTACAACTACTATTCGTGTTGGTTCTGATTATAATTACGGTGACACAATTAATCTTACACTTACTGCTACTGATGGCAAAAAAGAAACTTCTTCAGTTTATAAGTATGTAAAGAAAGAGTCAGCTTCTTCAGGTGTGTATGTCTACTTCAATGCCGCTAAAAAGCCACAGTGGGTAGCACCTTTCTATGTTTACCTTTATGATGAAAACACATCTGCTAATGAAACATATTCAAATGCGGCTTGGCCTGGTCAGAAGATGGAGTATGATGCTGCATCAGGTTATTATTACATCGAAGTTTCCGATACTTCATGTATAGCAAAGAATACAGGTAATAATGAAGAAAGCATTTCTTCATTTGACCTTGCTCATTCTGCAAATACAAGAGTAATCTTCAGCGACAGCAATTTACAGCAGTACCCTGGTTCAAACGGTAAAAAGCTTCAGGGTTCTTCTAAAATCTTTGCTTTAAGCGGTTCAACTTCTTGGGAAGATACAACACTCGTTCCAACTCCTGCTGTTTTAGATGCAACAGATGTAACAAAGAATCCAAGTGTTGATTTAATGTACTATGGTGATGTAACAGGCGACGGAAAAGTAAAGATTGACGATGTTACATTAATTCAGAGATATGCGGCTGAGGTTGCTCAGATTGCTCCAAAACAGCTCCCAATGGGCGATGTTGACGGTGACGGTACTGTTAAGGTTAAGGATGCTACATGTATTCAGAGATTTATCTCAGGTGCTGAGGGTTCAGGTAAAACAGGTGAGACTTATCAGCCTGTTGTTCCTACAACAAAGCCATCAACAGCTCCATCTACAAAGCCATCAACTGCACCTTCTACAGCACCAACAACTGCTCCTGCTGAGTATACACTTTATTTTAAGACTGTACTTGGCTGGATGACAACAGATGGTGTATCACTCTTTGCATACGATACAGCAAGTGGTACAAGCTATTTCCTTGAAAAAGATGATGACGCTTATCCAAATGTTTACACAGCACAGGTTCCTAACTCTGTTAGCGATGTAATTGTTTACAGAAATCTCGATGAAATCGAAGAAACTCCTGTTGGCGGTACAGGCGGTAATGTTTACAACGCTTGGGCGGCTACAGTTTCAACTACTAATAATTGCGTTACATTAAGTGATGCTGAGGCTATTTCAGTTGGTCCTTATGTTGAAGAAGAAAAGCCTGATTTTGAACTCAGCAGACTTTACTTTGATAACTCAAAGGCAAAGTGGAGCGAGGTTTATGTATATGGTTGGGGCGAAAGTGGTCTTGGCAACGATACTGCCGCTATGACAAATATCGCAGGCACAAATATCTGGTATTATGATTTTGATGAGCCACTTTTACCGGGTGCAAAATGTTTCTTGTTTAAGAACACAGCCGGTGGCAGTAGCTGGGTTAAGCAAACTAATGATATTACTATCGTTGAGGGTATGAATTGCTATGTTGCAGCTTCTGCAAACAAAGGTAATGGTACTTGGGTAGCTTATACCGAATAATTTAATCTATAATTTAAAGCCTATCCTGATTAACTTCAGGGTAGGTTTTTTGTTTCTTTGTATACAGTTAAGTTGTTTTATGAAAAAATATTTAATTGCCAAGCTTATAACAATAGGCTATAATTAAAATGTAATGTAAATGTAATGTTTTTTATGTATGTGTGTAATGATTTTCCTTTATTATATAGACACGGTAGTAAAATACCGATAAAACTTATTGGAGGCAGATTTATGAAGATGAATGAATTGATTGAAAGATATGAAAATGCAAAAGAAATTCATACCTTAATGAGAAGAAAGAAGATGAGTAAAAAGGAAATCATTTTTGATTGGCTTGTTGCGTTGTTTACGCCATTATGCGGTATAGTGGATGAGGCAGATGCAATTTCTGATTTAGGCACTTATTATTTGGTTGTGGGGGACAGTTGTAATAAGCTTGTAAGAGTGCAGGGTCAGGATATACAAGAAGAAATTTTAACCGTAGACTGCAACAAAAAGCCCTTTGTTGTCAACGGAAATAAATTTTATAAGGTCGGTAAAATATATGGGAAATAAGTATAATATTTTGATTGCAGATGATGAAAAAGAAATTATATCAGTTCTCAGATTGTTCCTTGAAAAGGAAAATATCTGCGTTTACGAAGCGTATGATGGTGAAATGGCTTATATGATTATGCAACGGTATGACATTGATATGGCGATAATTGATATTATGATGCCAAGAATGAACGGTTATGAGCTACTTAGAGAAATCCGGAAAGAATACGAAATTCCGGTGATGATTATATCAGCTAAGATTCAGCTTGACGATAAAGTAATTGGACTGGAGCTTGGTGCTGATGATTATATTACCAAACCTTTTGAACCGCTAGAGGTTGTTGCGAGAGTAAAAGCTCATTTACGCAGACATACCAAATCGGTTAAGAAAAGCAGTGAGCAAGCTGAAAATGTGCTGGTATATAAGGATTTAAAACTTGATGTAAACCGCTGTCAGTTGTTTGTGGATGAAAAAATTATAGACCTTACTAAAATTGAGCTTTTGCTTATGGAAATGTTTATCGCAAGTCCGGGTAGAGTCTTTACGAAAGAACAGATATTTAAATGTGGTTGGGATGATAGCTATATTGTTGATGATAACACAATCAGAGTTACAATAAGCCGACTTCGTGATAAAATCGGTAATGATAGAATAAAAACTATCCGTGGTCTTGGTTATAGATTGGAGGTTTAAATGAACAGTCTAAAATCAAAAATCATATATTATTATATAATTATAACAACTGCTTTGCTTGCGTGTGAGGGTTATTTAATATACTTCTTAATAAAATCTGCTCCGCATATTATAAAAGCGACAGGTATTAATGAGATTGTTTTAGAAATAAGCGGCATTTTTATTTGTCTGGCAATTTTGTTTTTCGTTTCCTATTTTTATTACTCTAAAGTTAGCAAAATCGTCAATCAAGAGGCTGAAAAACAGATGCGTGAGCGTAATATGATATTTGCAAATATATCTCACGATTTAAAAAATCCTATGTCTTCGGTGCTTGGATTTGCAAGAGCTTTAGAGGAAGGCAAGGTGTCTGAGGATGAGAAAGCAGTTGTATACCGTGCGATTTGCGATAAATCTGCTCAGATGAATGATATGGTTCTTAAAATGTTTCAATATGCAAAAATGGAATCTGATGGCTATGCTCTAAAGTGCCAAAATCAGGATTTGAGTGGAATATTAAGAGGATTGCTTGCTGACAGATACAACGAGATTGAAAAACATAATATTGAGCTTGATATAGATATACCCGAAATGCCTGTGATTGCAAGTGTGGATTCAACCGAGTTTTCAAGGGTGATTAATAACCTTATTACAAACGCAATCAAACATAATAATGTGGGTGTAGGCTTGCTTGTATCATTAAAAGATTATGAGGATAAAATTAAGATTTTGATTGCTGATACAGGAAATGAGATTCCTAAAGCACAGCACGACAGTATTTTCCAACCCTTTCAGTGCTCTGATGAATCAAGAACGGCAAAAGATGGTAGTGGTCTTGGACTTGCAATTTCAAGGCGAATTGCTCAGTTGCACAACGGAAAATTATATATTGACAGTAGCATAAGCGGTTACACCAAAGCTTTCGTTTTTGAGATAGCAAAGTAGAATTTAAAATAATATATTCGCATATTTTAATAAATCCTTTCGTATAATTTATTATTAAATTTCGGAGGATTATTATGGCTGAAATACCTAAATTAAAAAATCATACACTTATGCTTGATAATAGAGGAAAGCTTATCATTACCGGTGCAGAGGATGTAAGCGGATTTAACGAAGAAACTGTTTCGGTTCAAACACCTTGCGGTTCGCTTATAATAAAAGGCAACGGATTGCATATAGATAGGCTTAATCTCGAAACAGGAGAGGTTTCTATTGACGGCAAAATAAATGCACTTCAATATCTTGGCAGTGAGGCTACTCGTTCAAGACTATCAAAGCTCTTTAAATAGGTGGGGTGTAGGTGGAATTAACCGTTCAGGAACAAACAACAGCTTTTTTGTATTCGATAGTACTCGGTATAATTTTTGGTTTGATTTATGGTGTGTTTAAATTTATCCGCATAGCGTTTTGTTCAGGAAAAACAACCGTGTTTTTGTGCGATATTGTTTATGTTTTGACTTTGTTTTTAAGCGTATTCTTCTTCAGTTTGGCTTATTTATATGGATATATTAGACTATATGTTTTTATTGGTGCTTTTTTGGGGATAATTTTATATAGATTAACATTAGGCAGAATTTTTTCAAAGATTTATTGCCCTGTAATATCTTTTATAAAAAACTTGTTTTCTAAAATTATTTTTAAAATTAAAAAAAATATTAAAAAGCTATTGAATTTTACTAACAAGATATTGTATAATACTAATATAAAGAAAGAAGAACAAAGTTAGCAGTTGTGAATGATAAAAGGTTGTAGATTAAGTGTTTAAATTGTTTAATGTTAAAAAAACAACTAAAAAGCAGAATGAAGATTATTTATTTGAAGATAATGAATTTGGAATAAAAGAAATTAAACCTAAAAAAACAGATAAAAGAAAATACATTTTGCTTTATATTGCAATTATCGGTTTTGCATTTTATGCAGTAATTACAATTGTTAGTCAAAATTCTCAGATTGCTGCGAAAAGAGCAGAGCTTAAAGAGATTAATCAACAGATTAATGTTGTTGAAATTCAAACTCAATATTCAAAAAAAGTTTTGAATTATGAGGGCGATGAGCGTTCTGAATATATCGAAAAAATAGCTAAAGAGGAATTAGGTTATGTCAGTGAAGGCGAAAGAATTTTTATTAATGTAGCCGGTGACTGATTATATAAATGGGTAGAAAAAATTTTAAGGGGTAATAATTTTTTATGTCAATTGAAGTCGGAATGATTCTGGAAGGTAAGGTTTCCGGTATAACAAAATTCGGTGCATTTGTAGATTTGCCCGAATCAAAAACAGGTATGGTACATATTTCTGAGGTTGCACCAACATTTATTGAAGAAATTGCAGACCATGTTAAAGTCGGACAAACCGTTAAGGTAAAGGTTCTTGCTATGAACGAGGGCAAGATTAGTCTTTCTATTAAGCAGGCTCTACCAAAAGAGCAACAGAAAAAACCTCGTGATAAACAGCAGAAGCAGAATAATTTCCGTAGACAGCAAACACCTTATAAGCCTGCTCCACCGGTTACTTCACCGGGTGATTATGAGTGGCAAAATTCTCGTAAATCCGCACCATCCAGCTTTGAGGATATGATGTCTAAATTCAAACAAACAAGTGAAGATAAGATTTCTGACCTTAAGCGTGGTGGTGAAAGTCGTGGCTATAGTCGCAGAGGCAATGGTAACGGCAGAAAATAAAGGCTGAGTGCATAGAAACTTGTTTCAATTGTTCTGAGCCGAAGTTAAATAATTTAAGGGAGGCAAATTTATGAAGATTACCTACACAGCAAGAAAAGTAAACCTCAAAGATAATTTCAAGGAAAGAGTAGAGAAAAAGCTACTTAAGTTTGAAAGAGTATTTTCAGAGGATGCGGCTGTTAATGTAGTTGTCACCCTCGAAAAAAATCGTCAGACTGTTGAAATTACTGTCAATGATAACGGTATGATTTACCGTGCTGAGAGTACTATGCCTGAGATGAATGATGCTGTTGACAAGGTTGTTGATATTCTTGCAAGACAGATTCGCAAGAATAAAACTAAGCTTGCAAAGAAAATTAAATCTGCAGGTATAGAAGATTTAATTATGCAGACTCCCGATATTGAGGTTGAGGACGATACTGAGTATAACATTGTTCGTAAGAAAAATGTTATAGTTAAGCCAACTACAGTTGATGAAGCTATTCTTGAAATGAATATGGTAGGTCATGACTTCTATATGTTTATGAACGCTGATACAGGCGAAATGAATGTAGTTTACAAGCGTGCTGATGGTGATTATGGTTTAATTGAGCCGTCAGTCGAGTAATAAAATATTATAATACTGATGAGGGTATCGGTTTTCCGATACCCTTTTATAATGTGAGGGAAGAATATATGAATTTAAAATTTTCGGCACCATGTATATTTGGTCTTGAGGGGTTGTGTGCAAATGAACTCCGCTTTTTAGGAATCGAAAATGTAACTGCTGAAAACGGCAGAGTTACATTTACCGGTGACTTTTCTACAATGGCAAGAGCTAATATTAATTCAAGATATGCCGAGCGAATCCAAATTTTGCTTGCTGAGTTTGAAGCTCGTTCTTTTGAAGAATTGTTTGAAAATGTAAAAGCTATTGAATGGGAAAATTTTATCGGAGTTACCGAAGCTTTTCCGGTAAAGGGTCGTTGCCTTAGCTCAAAGCTTATGAGCGTTCCTGATTGCCAAAAAATTATTAAGAAAGCAGTTGTAAATCGCCTTTCTGAAAAATATATGTTGCCGTGGCTTGAAGAAACAGGTTCAATCCATCAAATTCAATTCCTTATAATTAACGATAAGGTAAGTGTTATGTTAGATACCTCAGGTGCAGGTTTGCACAAAAGAGGGTATAGAGCAAATTCTAATGATGCACCAATAAAAGAAACTCTTGCGGCAGCTATGGTGGAGCTTGCAAGAGTTCGTTCAAATCATTATGTAGTTGACCCAATGTGCGGAAGTGGTACAATTATTATTGAAGCGGCAATGAAAGCACTCGGTATCGCTCCTGGTCTTAACAGATATTTTGCTTGCGAAAAATGGAACTGTGTTGACAGTGAAATTTTTAAAGCCGAAAGAGAGCTTGCAAAGTCAAAAATCCGTTCAGAAAGTACTTTTCGTGCTTGTGGTTATGATATTGATGAAATTGCACTTGAAACAGCTAGAAAAAATGCTGAAATTGCAGGCGTTGCAGATAGAATAATCTTTAAAAAGCGTGATATTAAAGATTTTGTGCTTGAAGAAGGTTTTTGTACTGTTATTACAAATCCTCCGTATGGTGAGCGTTTACTCGATGTTAAATCAGCAGAGGAATTATATAAAATTATGGGCGAAAAGTTTAAACCTGTTTCAGGAAAAAGCTATACTGTCATAAGCCCTGATGATGATTTCGAAAAGGTATTCGGCAGAAAAGCTGATAAACGCCGTAAGCTATACAATGGTATGTTAAAATGTCAGGTTTATATGTATTTTAAAACTTAAAAAATAATATAAGGAGATTAAGCTTGAAAGAAGATTTGTTATTTTACTCTGCTTATGAGCAGTTTTACGAAATGGCAGAAAAATCAAATTCCTTTAAGGTGTTTTGCAAGGATGCGTTTGGTGAGGATTTTTCGCAGGATGGTTTTAGTGATATTAATCAGATTAATATGATTTTTGATTATTTGCCTGATATCAAAAATCTTAAAATCCTTGATGTTGGTTGCGGAAACGGTAAAATGCTCGGATATTTGCAAAAGAAAACAAATGCACATATCAGTGGTTTTGATTATTCCGAAAAAGCAATTTCCTGTGCGAAGAACTTATTTAAAAATAATGCTGATTTTAGAGTTGGCATTATTGGCGAAATTGAGTATCCCGACAATTCGTTTGATTTTATAACATCAATGGATACTATGTATTTCGCTCGGGATATGGTAAGTTTTATCACTCAGATAAAACGCTGGCTTAAGCCTGACGGTGTGCTTTTTGTTGGATATCAGGAGGGCGAAATTGTGCCGAAAACCGCAAACAGCGAAACCACACTTTTAGCTAATGCGTTGCGAGATAATCAAATGAATTATAAAGTAATTGATATTACACAACAGACTTATGAAATGCTGAAAAGAAAGCGACTTAGTGCCGAAAAATACAAAAAGCAGTTTGACAGCGAAAATATGACACAATGGTATGAAATGCTTATGTTTCAAACTGAGTCAGCTACAGCTTCATTTAATGAATACAAAAGCAGGTTTTCAAGATATATATTTGTTGTCGAAAACAAATGATTATCTGCCAGAATGTGTTGTTGTTTGTTTTATATTTCTTTCTGCGTACTGAATTAAATTAAATAGCGAGGATGCTCCTTTTTCAAAATATGATGAAATTACATCAGGTGAAAGGGGCAAAGTTAGATGATTATTTTCAATAATTTCATCTATTAGCTCAAGGTTAAGAAGCATAGTAGCATTACTGAAATTTTGGTATCTTTTACTGCCTATAGAAAATATGGTTTGTGAGTTACTTTCTTCTGCTGTGTATAGTCGTCTGAATATATTGTACTGGCAACACATAAGATAGTTGCTTACTGTGTTTGTAAGTTGTTTATTTCCTATTTGTGACAGCATATCAAAAATAACTGAGTTTGTGTTGTTGATTATTTTTTTGTTAATTTGATTTAGTATATTTGCTCGATTTGAAATACTTATTTCATCGCTTTCAGGAATATCATCAACTGTTATTTTGCTTGTGCTTCTTTCGACAGTTCTTCCTAAAAGATAATCGCAGGAAACCTCGTAATATTCGGCTGTTTTTACAAGAAAATCAAGTCCACATTCTCGAATACCTTTTTCGTAATGTGACAGTAATGCCTGTGATATTCCCATATCGCTGGCTACTTGCTTTTGACTGAGTCCTCGTTCTTTACGCAAAAATGTTATTATTCTTGGAAAATCTGTGTTCAAAGCTTGACACTCCTTTTTGATTAATAGTATAATAATAAAATAATGTTTTAATATATATCAATACAATAAGTATAAAATAAAAAATACTATTTGTAAATAACTTATCGGAGAAAATTATGAAATCTTACATAGTTCATTTTATAAGACATGGTGCAATTGATGAAACTCTTGCAGGTAAATATATTGGTACTACAGATGTATCGTTATCTGAAAAGGGAAGAATGGCATTGCTTACATATGACCGTGAATATAAATATCCGGGTACTCAGGTGGTATTTACAAGCCCACTTAAAAGATGTGTTGAAACCTGTAAGCTTCTTTATCCTGAGCAGAATCCGCTTTCTATTGCAAATCTTTCGGAATGTAATTTTGGTGAGTGGGAAGGAAAAACTGCTGACGACTTAAAGGATGATGAAGATTTTCATAAATGGCTTGCAGGCGATGCTTCAATTAAGCCGCCAAGAGGCGAGAGTAACGACGATTTTGTTCGCAGAATCTGTAAGATGTTTGAAAGTATTGTTGAAGGACTTCTAAAAACAGGAACAACCGAGAGTGTAATTGTAACTCATGGCGGTGTTATTATGACCTTGCTTGCTATTTACGGAGTACCGCAGGCTAAACCATTTGAGTGGGCTATGGATAATGGTTTTGGATATTCACTCAGAATAACCCCAATGCTTTGGCAAAGGGATAAAGTATGTGAAGTTTTTCAGACTATTCCGCTTGCTTCGGATAATATTTAAAAGATTGTAGCATAGTTTACAATCTTTTATCGTAATATATGCAATAATAATAAAGTCAATTATTTATAAGGAGATAACAAAAAATGGCAGATTATAAAATTACCCTTTTAAAGGGCGATGGTATTGGTCCTGAAATCGTAACTCAGGCTGTAAAGGTACTTGATAGAACAAGCGAAAAATTCGGTTTTATTGTTGAATATGATGAAGCTCTTCTTGGTGGCTGTGCAATTGATGCTACAGGTGTTCCGCTTCCTGAGGAAACAGTAGCTAAGTGTAAAGCATCAGACAGCGTTATCCTTGGTGCTGTTGGCGGTCCTAAGTGGGATAGTCAGCCTGGTAACAATCGTCCTGAGGCAGGTCTTTTAGGTATTCGTGGTGCGTTAGGTCTTTTTGCAAATCTTCGTCCGGCTGTTATTTTTGGACCTTTAAAAAGTGCTTCTCCGATTAAAGATGAAATTATCGGCGGAAATCTTGATATTATGATTGTTCGTGAGCTTACAGGCGGTATTTACTTTGGTGAGCGTGGCAGACTTGACGAAAATGGCGAGCAGGCTGCTTGGGATACTGAAAAGTATTCTGTTTCTGAGGTTGAAAGAATTGCAAGAGTTGCATTTGACCTTGCAATGAAGAGAAATAAAAAGCTTACAAGCGTTGATAAAGCTAATGTTCTTGAATCTTCAAGACTATGGAGAGAAACTGTAATTCGTGTTTCTGCTGATTATCCTGAGGTTGAGCTTAATCATATGTATGTAGATAACTGTGCTATGCAGCTTGTCAGAAATCCTCGTCAGTTTGATGTTATTGTAACTTCAAACATCTTTGGTGATATCCTTTCCGATGAAGCTTCAATGATCGCAGGTTCAATCGGTATGCTTGCATCTGCAAGTCTTTCTGACGGAAAGCTCGGTCTTTATGAGCCTATTCACGGTTCTGCACCTGATATTGCAGGACAGGGTATAGCTAATCCACTTGCTACAATTCTTTCAGTTGCTATGATGCTTCGTTACTCACTCAATCAGCCACAAGCTGCTGATGCTATTAAAAGTGCAGTTGCAAAGGTACTTGAAACTCATCGTACACCCGATATTTACGAAGAAGGTATGATTAAGGTCGGTTGTGAAGAGATGGGCGACCTTGTTTGCAAGGCTCTTTAAAATAAATAATTATGCGGTGATATAAATGCAATTTTATGATATGCACTCCCATATACTTCCAAACATTGATGATGGAGCTAATTCAGTAGAAGCAAGTGTAAAAATGCTTGAAAGTTTAAAAAAACAGGGAGTTACAAATGTTTGTCTTACTCCGCACTTTTATTCAAATCATGAAAGTGCTGAGGATTTTATTAAATCCCGTGACGAAGCAATAGCGGAATTAAAACCACATATTCCTGACGGAATGAAAGTAGTTGTAGGTGCAGAGGTTTATGTAACTCGTTTTTTGCTTAGCAATGATGATTTAAGCGGTGTTACATACGGCAAATCAAACTATATGCTTACTGAGCACGGATATACAGCTCATTTTGAAGAGCGTTCTTTAAATTATTTTTATAAGCTTATGGAAAAGGGTTTTACACCGGTGTTACCTCATGTTGAGCGTTATGAGGTTCTTATGAGTAATCCGTCAATTATCGAAGAACTAAAGGATATGGGTGTAATTATCCAGACAAATGCACTTAATTATATTAAGGGTGCTCCATTTTTAAGAAAACGCAAGCTTATAAAGTTTATTAATGAGGGACTTATTGATATTATTGGTACTGACGCACATTCTTTTTCTCATAATTCCCCTGAAGCTTATGCTCAGGCTATTGAGTATATTACAGCAAAATGTGGTGAAGATACAGTTGCTGAGATGATGCAAAAGTCAGAAGAAATATTTAATAGTGCTTTATAATTCAAGTATTTTTTAATCTATAAATTTATAGCTGAAAATAATCTTAAAAATATATAAACATAATTGTAAAAATAACTCTATTGACTACGAGTCAATAGAGTTATTTTTACTGGAGCTGGTGAACGGATTTGAACCGTCGACCTACTGATTACGAATCAGTTGCGCTACCTGCTACGCTACACCAGCGTACTTAATAATACAAACAAATTAATTATACATTACAGATAATCACAAATCAATAGTGAGTGTATATAATTTTTGCACAAAAAAATTAGCAAATAGCACAAAATATCGTGAAATGTAAGAACAAGTGTAGAATATATAAAAATAAGGTATTATAATATAAGACGATAAGAGTGTGCGGAATTGTTATTAATTATATTAATATTGCTAATATAGTTAAGTTATTTATAATTAATGATTTGATAATTCAAATAGTTTTGTAAAAACTTAATTTATAAGCAAGTGTCAATATTTCAAACAATTTCGTAAAATAGAATCTTTTCAACGGGGGTCGGCAAAATGCCAAAAAGAAAATCAGATGTAGTAAATCAAACAATCGGACAAAGATTAAAAATGTATCGTCATTCTTGTGGTTTAACACAGGAACAGGTTGCTGCTGTTCTTAATATCAACAGAACAACCTACACAAAGTATGAAACAGGTGTTTCTGAACCTAGCCATGATTTGCTTAAAAAAATGGTAGCTATCTATGGCACTGATTTCAATGCTATTTTTAATGATAATGATACTTTTGAGAGAGATGTTTTTGACGGTAAGCTTCAAATGTATAATCTTACTCAAAAAGAGCAGAATCTTATTAGTATGTATCGTGTTCTTAAGTCTGAGCTTAGAGAAGAGCTTGTAGCAAAGGCTAAAGAGCTTCTTGAAAAAAATGTACCTGAAAAATTTGAAGAAAATTAAAATAGTACTTTACTTTTTTCAAAATCCGTGCTAAAATATAGCAGTTGGCCAAGACCTCGGAATATGGACTAAGCCGTAATGCGGAGTTTCACAGCCTTATCCTGAGATTCTGGTTAAAATTTATAAAAGGTGGAATAACAATGTTAAAAGAAGAAAAGCAGGCTATAATTGCCGAGTATGCTACTCACGAAGGCGACACAGGTTCTCCTGAGGTTCAGATTGCTCTTCTCACAAAGAGAATCAATGACCTTACTGAGCACCTCAAGACTCACAAGAAGGATCACCACAGCAGAAGAGGTCTTCTCAAGATGGTTGGTCAGAGAAGAAGCCTTCTCGCTTACCTTACAAAGGTAGACATCGAGAGATACCGTTCTATCATTGCTAGACTTGGTATCCGTAAGTAATTTACTAAAAACAGGGCAAGCTTTTATAGGCTTGCCCTAAAAGTTTAATTGTACATTTAACAAAAGCGGGATTTACCTGCTGCTTTTTAGCGGTAAAACGATTGAATACTTTGTTGTTTGATGGTTTTATTGCTAAATCAGCATAATCCCGCCCGAAAATTTATTGAAGCAATGCTTCGGAAAGGATTTATTATGAATAAACTTATGACTTTTGATAAGTACAGAGTTTTTGAAACTGAGTTTGCCGGCAGAACTCTTAAGGTAGAAACAGGCAAAATGACTCAGCTTGCAAATGGTGCTTGTCTTGTTCACTATGGCGACACAACTGTTCATGTAGCAGTTACTGCTTCTCCAAAGCCAAGAGAAGGTGTTGATTTCTTCCCACTTTCTGTTGATTATGAGGAGAAAATGTACTCAATCGGTAAAATTCCGGGTGCATATCTTAAAAGAGAGGGTAGACCAAGCGAAAAGGCTATTCTTACAAGCCGTGTAATCGACCGTCCTATTCGTCCTCTTTTTGACAAAAGTATGAGAAATGATGTTTCAATCGTTTGTACTGTAATGAGTGTTGATCAGGATTGCCAGCCTGAAATCGTTGCAATGATTGGTGCATCTATTGCTATTTCAATTTCTGATGTTCCTTGGAACGGACCAATCTCAGGTTGTAGTGTTGGTATGATTGATGGCGAGTATATCATCAACCCAACAGAGGAGCAGAGAAAGCTTTCAAAAATGGCTACAACTGTTGCTTCAACAAGCACAAGAATCGCTATGATTGAAGCTGGTGCTGACTGTGTATCTGACGAAGATATGTACAATGCTATTATGGCAGGTCACGAAGCTAATCAGGAAATTATTAAGTTTATCGACAGCATTAAGGCTGAAATCGGTAAGCCTAAGTTTGAGTTTACAAGTCTTGAGCCTGACCACGATATGTTTGAGGCTATTAAGGCTTTTGCAGAAGAAGATATAAAGGTTGCTCTTGATACAGATGATAAAACTGTTCGTGACGAGCGTTTAAAGCCAATCTATGAGGCAGTTCATGCAAAGTTTGATGAAATCTATCCTGAGTGCGAGGCTGCAATTGATGAGTGTCTTTATAAAACTCAGAAGTTTATTGTTCGTCGTTGGCTTCTTGATGAGCAGAAGCGTGTAGACGGCAGAGGAATGGACGATATCCGTCCACTTGCAAGTGAAGCGGGCGTTATTCCTAGAGTTCATGGTTCAGGTCTTTTCACAAGAGGTCAGACACAGGTTCTTACTATTGCTACTCT
>JAXJSN010000075.1:0-9134 GCA_036310085.1 Ruminococcus sp. | reverse complement strand
TAAAAGTTTCGGTCAAGCCTTTTCAAAGGCTTGCAGGTCAAGGACGGAGTCCTTGTGGGATTTTAAAGGGCAAAGCCCTTTAACCCAAAATGAATTAAATCAAAATTTCGTTATAAACGGAATTTTGAGAAATCGTAATAATAAGGACTCTGACTTTAAAATCTGCAAGTATTTGTACAGCAACTAAACTATTAAATTCTCGACCTTTGGTGTGAAGATAAATTTATATAACTAAATTTATATCTCATAAAAATATATTAAATCCAAATTGGTGATGTCTATGAAAAAAATTATTTCACTTTTTCTAATTACTGCAATGCTAAGCAGTTCTGTGCTTGTTGGTTGTTCAAATGAAAATAAAAACGAGGCAACAACTTCAACAGAACCAAAAGCAGAAAAAATTACTGACCCTATCGCTGATATTAAAGCGGAGCAGTCAACTGATAAATATCGTAACTATTACGAAATCTTTGTAAATTCATTTTGCGACTCTAATGGCGATACAATCGGTGACTTGCAGGGGGTTATTTCACAGCTTGATTATCTTAATGATGGTGACCCTAACAGTGGAAACGATTTAGGCGTTGACGGAATTTGGCTTACACCAATTATGCCTTCAAAATCTTATCATAAATATGATGTTGAGGATTATTATGATATTGATGAGGTTTTCGGAACACTCGAAGATTTTGATAAGCTGGTTGATGAATGCCATAAGCGTGGTATAAATATTATAATTGACCTTGTGCTTAATCACATTTCTTCTCAAAATCCACTTTACCTTAATGCTGTAAAGGAAGTAGAAGAAGGTAAGCTTGACGGCGATGCTGAATATTTTGAAATACATAAAAAATCATATTTTTCTGCAGATACTCAGGTTAATGACCTTGCAAATGACTATGCTTGTGAGGCTAACTTTTCGCATGATATGCCAGAATGGAATCTTAATTCAGATAAAACAAGAAAAGAGTTTGCAAAAATAGCAAAATTCTGGATTGACCGTGGCGTAGATGGTTTCAGACTTGATGCAACTAAATTCTATACTAATGCAGATACTGATGGTGCAGAGTTCCTCGGTTGGTTCTATGATACTTGTCAGGAAATGAAGCCTGACATTTATATGGTTGGCGAAAACTGGACCGATAATAGCCAAATATTAGAGATGTGCGAATCAGGTATCGACAGCTTTTTTGCATTTAAATATGCTCAGGCGTCCGGTTCGATTGTCAAAGGAATTTTGTCTGAAAGCGGTGCAGGAATCCCCGGCAGATTAATGAGTTATGAAAATAAAGCGGTAGATATTAATAAAGATTACATAAATGCACTATTCCTTTCTAACCACGATCAAGTAAGAATTGCAAATGCTCTTAATCCTCTTGGTCTTAGCTATGAAAAATTTGCCGCATCTGTATATATGCTGTTTCCGGGTAATCCGTTTATTTATTACGGTGAAGAAATCGGCGTTGCTGCGGCTGAAACTTCAAGCGATGCTTACTATAGAAGTGCTATGATTTTTGATAGCGAAAACTTGCCGGTAATTTCTGTTAATGCCCGAGATATTCCGATTGAAGCACCTTCTAATGGTGGTGTTAAGCAACAGCTTGATGATGAAAATTCTTTGCTTAACTTTTATCGCAGAATTATTAAAATAAAGCTTCAAAACCCTGAAATTGCACGAGGCAGAATTACAGGTGTACAGGATTTTGGCGATGCCGCAATTTGTGCTTATTATATTGAGCATAATAATTCTAAGCTTATGATAATTCATAACTTTAGCAAGGAACAGAGCAAGACTGTTACAATAACAGATGATATGCTTAAAAATGCAGTCCTCAGAGCAGACCTTGTAACAGGCGATAGCGGTCATATTGCTATGGTTGATGGCAAAATTACATTGCCTGCACAATCATCAGTAATTTTGAAAGCGGCTGAATAATAACGAAAGGACGGGATGTTATGCCCCATACAATTACTATTGATTTGCATTCTCAAACTGCTGAAAGTGCGAGAAAACTTCTTACATCCCGTCTTAAAGCACTCCCTAAGGATGTAAAAGAAGTGGTAGTGGTTCACGGTTACCACGGAGGGACTGTTTTGCGTGATATGGTTCGAGGTTATAAAAACCCTAAAATTGAGCGTAAGATAATAGGTCTGAATATGGGCGAAACAATTTATATTATTAAACAGCAGAAATAATATGTTTAGCTTAGATTTTGTATTTTTATTCAGTAGCAAGGAGTTTAAATTATGTCAATTTTTGAAATTCTGATATTAGCAGTCGGACTTTCAATGGATGCTTTTGCTGTGTCTATTTGTAAGGGATTGTCAGTTCAAAAGTTAAGCCCCAAGCACTCAGTAATTGCAGGCTTGTATTTTGGCGGATTTCAGGCATTAATGCCGTTGATAGGGTTCTTTTTAGGGACTCAGTTCCAAAGTTTAATTACAAGCATCGACCATTGGATTGCATTTGTATTACTTGGTTTAATTGGCGGCAATATGATAAAAGAGTCATTTGGTAAAGATGAAGAATTAGACGATTCTTTTTCGCCAAAAGCAATGCTTCCGCTGGCTGTGGCAACAAGTATAGATGCCCTTGCTGTTGGGGTAACTTTTGCTTGCCTTAAGGTTGAAATTTTTTCTGCGGTAACAATCATCGGTATAACAACATTTGTATTTTGTGCCATTGGTGTTAAAATCGGTAAAATTTTTGGTTGCAAATTCAAGTCAAAGGCTGAGTTTGTAGGTGGTGCTGTTTTGGTGCTGATGGGACTAAAAATATTGATTGAACATTTGAATATATTCACTTTTTTTGAATAAATTTAATGGAGTAAATATTAGAAAAATAAATATAAAAAGAAAAAAGCCAAACCCATTACGGAAGGTTTGGCTTTTTCTTGTTCTTAAAAAATGAGGGGTATAAGTACGAACCTCTAAGTCGGTTCGTTAGAGGAGGGTAGAACAATCATACTCAGACGATTGCGGTTCCGTCTTTTGAGTACAAGTATATTAAACTACATTTTTATGAAAACTATGTGAACTTAGTATGAAAGTGCTTTGAAAAAATTTGTATATAATAATTAAAGTTTACTTCTCATTCAAAAACAAATGTTTGACAAAATGTGCAGTAATATGTTATAATATAACTAGGAACAACTGAACAAATCACGCTAATAGCGGTGTGCACATTTTGCTTGCATATTTCCCGCCAGCTTACCCAAAAAATCCTCGTAATGTGTCAGCATTACTGCGGTTTATTTGAGCAACCAGTCGAAAAATCTGACGGCACAATATGTACAAACGATTTAATTATTGTTTCCTTAACTAGATGAAAGGGGGATTTATATGAAACCTTTAGGTAATAAACAACAGAAAATTCTTGAATATATAAAAGATTGTTCAGCTGAGGGCAGAGTACCGACAATTCGTGAAATTGGTGCGGTGGCAGGTCTTAGCTCAACTTCTACAGTACATCATCATCTTAAGGCATTGGAGGAAAAGGGTTTTATTGTCAGAGAACCGGGCTTGAATCGTTGTATTCAGGTTGTTGGTAGTGGTCAAAAAAGCTTTAACGTTCCGGTTGTCGGTAAGGTTGCCGCAGGCTATCCTATTCTTGCAGTTGAAGATATTGAAGCTTATGTTCCTGTTCCTGAAAGTCTAAAAAAAGGTAAAGAGCTTTTCGCTTTGCGAGTTCAGGGCGAAAGTATGATAAAAGCAGGAATTTATGACGGCGATATAGTTATCGTTAGCAGAACTCCTGTTGCCGAAAATGGAGAAATTGTTGTTGCTCTTGTTGGTGACGAAGCAACTGTAAAAAGATTCTATAAAGAAGACGGATATTTTAGATTACAACCTGAGAATGACAACTTTGAACCAATTGTTGTAGAGGAAGTTGTACTACTTGGTAAAGTAATTTCACTTGTCAGATATTATTAATTAATATAATTTTAAAACGCTTTACAGTACATTAATGCTGTAAAGCGTTTTGTTTGTTGTGTGTTAATTAGTTAAATTTAACAATGTTTAATTTTAGTATTGACAAATTAAAGTACCGTGTTATAATTGTCATATCACATTGATACAATATTGTGAAGCATTTAAAAAGTTGGGAGAATAATTATGAAGAAATCAAAATTTGTTTCTGCGTTTCTTGCAGTTGTAATGGCTTTTTCTGCTGTTCCTGCAATTAATGTAAGTGCGGCGGAGGACTCTGATTCATTAATTGAAATTGCATCAGTTCCTGAAAATCTTTGCGATAATAGCTTTGATAAGTTTATTTATGGTATGGTTATCAATGTAACTGACTTAAATAATGAAACAAAGCAGATTACACTTTCAAAGAAGAACACAATACCTATGGCCGGAGAAGATTACAGCGAAGTTTGCGGTTATGCATCACAGACATTTCTTGTTAATGCCGGCGATCTAATGCTGAGGGCTGAAGCTAATATTTATATTTCTGATTATGCAGAAATTAGATTTAATTACTTTGGCGAAGAAATTGATTCGGATGAAGTTATTTACGAATACCCTGCTACCTTTGAAATTCCTTCAGCGTTTGCTATGGATGGTTTTGGCTATAAGACAAACGAGGATGATACACTTACTTTAGTTTGTGACATTAACAAAATTACAAATGAAAAAACTACTAAGGGTGAAGAGATTGTAGTTCCGACAGAGGTTCACGGTAAAACAGTTTCAGCGATTGCAAAGGGTGCGTTAAGTAGTTTTTCAAAGCCTGCATCTGTTACAATTCCTGATTCTGTTAAGGTAATTGAGGACAATTCAGTTGGTTATTACATTGAGTCAGAGAATAATATCTATAGTCCTAATATGATTGAATTATTAGCTGAAGCTGATGACAACGATGCTTTTGATGTTGTAATTGAGCTTTTTGATGCGGATAACGCAGAACAGTGCGAGTATATTATAAATACATATTTTAATGAAGATATTGAATATGAATATTACAAAGACTTTGGTTTTATGTTTGATGGCAAGAATGAATATTCTTATGGTGCTGTAGTTCTTACAGCAACTAAGGCTGAGCTTCTAGGGATTAAGAGTATCGAAAATATTTATATCAACACCTGTGAAGAAGCATTTGGTAAAAGTATAGATGTTGATTTTGCTTATTTATTAGAGAAGTCTGCTGATGATGAAGTATTTAATATTGTTATTGAAATTTTGGGCGGCGACTACGATTTAACTTATGAGCATATTATGGGTTCATATTTTGATGGGAACACAGAGCATAAGTACGATAGCGAATGGGGTTCAATTTATCTTCAGGCTACTAAGTCAGAAATACTTGCAATGGATGGCGAAAGAAATATTTGCATTATGCTCGACAGCGAAACAGGTATTACTTTAAATTGTGAGCTTGCCAGACTTTTAGATGTATCATCAGATGACGATACATTTGACATTGCTATTGACCTTTGCGGCGATGATTACGATGAATTATGCGACTACATTATCAGCACATATTTTGATGAAAATACAGAATATGAGTATAATATCGAATGTGGTATAATTTATTTAACTGCAACAAAGGAACAAATTCTTTCTATTGGTAATGAAGAGCCTGTTTATATCTATCAGGAAAACAAAGGTGACTTTATGAGTGCCGGTTTATCAGAGTTATTATATGATTATGTAACAAACCCTGATAACGCAGGTAAGTCTATTGAAATTACGATTATTCCTTCTAAGGATTACATAATGGATGTAGCTCAGATTATTGCTGATGAGTATTTTGACGGAACTACTGATTACACTATGGATTTACAAATGAGTGCAATGAGCATTGTAGCAAGTGTAGAGCAGGTTCTCGCACTTAATGACAGTGAGTATATTGTTTTTGCAGGTAATTCCAAAGTTTTTGATGAACCTTTATACTTGGAATATATTGAAGCTGATGAAGATGCAGTATTTAATCTTTTAGCGGCTTATACAAGACCATCAATTTTACATCCAAGCATTGACAAAGTTATTGACAAATATTTTGCAGGTTGTGAATTAGAAAAGTTTACAACTATAGGTGGAGATTGTTTTATAGCAGAGGGTGTAACAAAGGCTCAGCTTGATGCGTATGTTAAGAAGCCTGTAAAGGGTATGTATTTGACTGTTGCTCCAACAGCTGAATATGAAAAGATTGAAGGCTTTGTTATCTATGGTACAAAGGGTTCAGCTGCTGAGGCATATGCAAATGCAAACGGCTTTGAATTTGTTGATGTAAACTCTAATGAATCTGTTGGTGATGTAAATCTTGACGGTGATCTTACAATTCAGGATGCTACACTTCTTCAAAGATATCAGGCTGAGATTGTTGCTTTTGACGATACACAGCTTGCTCTTGCAGATTTTGACGGTGACGGAAGTATAACTGTAAATGATGTTACAGCTATTCAGAGAAAGCTTGCATCATAATAAAAAATAACGCTTTGCAGCTGTTTAAAATTTATTCTTATAGTTTGTTTTAAACAAGCCCAAATAATCAGAGGACAGTTTTCTTTATGAAGGCTGTCCTCTGATTTTTTTTGGATCTTTTATAAAAGGAGCTGTAAGCGAAGCTGACTGAGGATTGAAAAAATATTGCAGTTGGTAAAACGATAATATGCTGTGTACTTAATAATGATTGTGTTTTTTGATACAAATATGCGATTTGATTTTTAGTATAATTTAACAATATATTATTGCATTGGATAATTTGTTGTGATATAATTGACTGGGTTAGTGTATTATCACCACATTTATTTAAACTTTAAATTGATTATTGTAAAGTCGGAAAGGATTGATAAATAATGCCGTCATTATTTGTATATAAAGACACACCAATTTCAAGCACTTTTCAAAAAATATATATGGATGCGTTAAAAATAAATAATGTAAAAAAATGCCTTACAGGAATTGACCCTAAATTCAGGATTAATGAAAAAAGCTCATATTTTACAGATATTTCTGATACTGATACAATTTTTATGTATTGTATATATCCTTTGTATTATAACGGATACACCGATATTAAAAGTGATTTTGAAAAAATTCTTTTAGAAATGGCATATTCAGATGATATAATCGAAGTTTTTCAGGTGTATAATTTTATATTGTCGCAAGACCATATATGCGGAAAAAATTATGAAGCTCCATTGTATGATGATATCCCTTTTATTATTGATTTTTCTGAGATAATAAAGGTTTTATTTATGCGAAATGAATTTTATAAAAATGCGATAGATTTGGTGAAGGCAGAATGTGGCGGAAACTTTCTTATTTGCGAAATGTGGAGAATTACTCAAAATATTATAAATAGTTCACCAACAATACAGCAGTATTTAAAACTTGCAAATTAGCATCAGACTTTTAGGAGGATTAAAAAATGCTTGAAAACTATCGAGAGCAATTAGCTTATGATGCTATAAAAAATGGTGAAATACTTGAGCTTATGAAAGGTGACGGCAGATATTTTTATGCCGGAAAAAATGAGCCGGGACCATTTAACGGATATGAAGTTCTTGACCTTTTATATATTGTTGATGAGTTTGATAAACAGTTAAATGTTTGCAAAGTATTTCGAGAAACACTAATATCGTTAGTTAATGGAAATTCTGATGATTTATATTTGGCAATTCTGTATTTTGTTGATTACATATATGATTTTGTTAGAAATGATAATACATTTAATTTGGGCGAAGCTTTTATTGAGGATTATTTAAATCAATTAAAAGAGAAAATTAATTTAAGTAAGGATGTATTAAAATCTGAAAAATCAATTTTTGGTGTTAATAAGTGGTGGTCAATCGAGCAAAATAATAAGCTGTTGCTGAAAATTACAGATTTAAAATTTGCTTTGATTTAAATGTTTGTTTATTGGTTCACAAAGAGATTATATAGGGAGCAGTTAATATGGAAGATGAAAAAATATTTAAAATACTAAATGAATTAGATTATTACAGCGACAAAATAGGTGGCTGGAAAATAGCTCTTGGAGTAAATACAAAAGAACCTTATAATATATGTTACTATTATGATGATTTTTATAAACGATATATAGTTCGCATTACAAATAATAATTTACCCGGTTCTATTTGGCGAGAGGCTGATACCGAAGAACAAGCGTTGGAAATGGTGCATAAATGGGTTTTAACAGAATATGAAGCTCGTGTGGATACACATCAAAAAATAAATGAATTAAGAAACCGTTTAAAAGAGCTTGATGGTCATATACTTGTGTATGCAGGTAGTTATAATACAACTGATTTTTGTATGGGTTATTATTATGATAGTTTAGACAAGCTATGGAAGGTATATGAAAATGGGGAAAGAGGTTATTCGAGTCTTTATTTTGCAAGCGAAAATAAAGAAGATACTATTGTTGAGTTTTATAAAATGTTAAAATCTTATATAAAAACCTTAGAGTCTAGTATGCTTAGACGAAAAAAATATTTGGAACAACAAGCGAAAAAGACCGGAGATAAAAACGAGGTTGGTTAATATGGAGGCTGAAAAAATATTAAAAATACTAAATGATTTAGAATATTACAGCGACAAAATAGGCGGCTGGAAAATAGCTCTTGGAGTAAATACTAAGGAGCCATTAACTATAGCTTATTATTATGATGAGTTTTATAAAAAGTATATAGTTTATAAGACAGCTCAAAATTTACCTGTATCAATATGGAGAGAAGTTGATACCGAAGAACAAGCGTTGGAAATGGTGCATAAATGGGTTTTAATTGAATACGAAGCTCGTATAGATGTACATAAAAAGGTAGGCGAATTAAGAAATAGATTAATAGAGCTTGGCGACCATATGCTTGTGAATACAGGCGGCTATTCTCGAGCTGATTTTTGTATGGGTTATTATTATGATAGTTTAGACAAGCTGTGGAAGGTATATAAAAATGGCGAGAGAGGGGTATCTCGTGTTCGTTTTGCCAGCGAAAATAAAGAAGATGCTTTTGTTGAGTTTTATAAAATGCTCGAAGCTCATGTCCGAGTATTAGAGATGTAATTGTAATTGAAGGTGGAAAAATGTATAGTAAACAAGCAAAAGAAGTCCTTGAAAAATACGGTTGGTATGAGGGCAGAAAAATTGATATTTCAGAACAGCTTGAAATGCTTGAAAAGGCAGG
>JAXJSN010000074.1:0-114746 GCA_036310085.1 Ruminococcus sp. | reverse complement strand
GGTCAAGGGTTGAAAACCCTTGTGGGATTTTAAAGGGCAACGCCCTTTAACCTAAAACGAGTTAATTTGAAATGCCGTTAATAACGGCATTTTAAGAAAAACTTAATTTTAAGGACTCAATCCTTAAAACCCGCAAGCCTTTGAAAAGTCTTAACAGAAACTATTACATTATACCCTATGATGCGTAATTACAGTTATAAATATCTGATATTTTCTGAAACTGTTTATTTATAGAAGTAAAGGGTGGATTTTCATCCACCCTCTCAATGCAAATAATAAATTACTGCTCAACAGGATAAACGCTTGCACGCTTTCTGTCTCTGCCCATACGCTCAAATCTAACAACACCATCAATTTTTGCAAAAAGTGTATCGTCTGAACCGATGCCTACATTTTCACCTGGGTGAATATGTGTGCCTCTCTGCTTTACAAGGATGTTGCCTGCGAGAACCTTCTGACCGTCTGCACGCTTAACGCCAAGACGCTTTGATTCACTGTCACGGCCGTTCTTTGTAGAACCCATACCTTTTTTATGAGCGAATAACTGAATGTTTATTTTAAGCATTACCTTACACCTCCGAAATTTGTACTTTAATGTATTTATTGTACTGCTCAGCAAGAGCAGTAAGGTGAAGCTTTAAGCCATTTAATATATCTTTAGCTTTATAAGCTTCGCTCGGTTGCATTTCAAGACTGAGAAATGCATCGGATGCGGCAACATCAGCATTAAGCTGCTGAATGTCTGTAATTGTATTTGCTACCATAAGGCTTGCTGAACTGACAGCCGCACAAACAATGTCGCTACCCTCTTGGGCATAACCTGAATGACCGCTTATCTTAAAGCCGTGTAACAAATCTCCTGACCTGTAAAAGGTTACCGTAACCATTGTGTTTAGGCTTCGATTGAAGTAATCTTAACCTGTGTGTAAGGCTGTCTGTGACCCTTTGCTCTCTTCTCGCCCTTCTTTGGCTTGTAAGTAGCAACTCTGATTTTCTTGCCTTTACCATTCTTTAAAACTTCGCCTGTAACCTTTGCACCTTCAACAAAAGGTGTGCCGACTTTGATGCCTGCATCTGTACAAACAGCCACTACATCAAATGTTACTGTGTCGTTAGCTTCAGCGTTAAGCTTTTCAATGAAGATAACTTCATCGTTAGTAACCTTGTACTGCTTACCGCCTGTCTGAATAACTGCGTACATTTTAAGTACCATCCTTTACATTGGGCTCGCTATCTGTGGGTGGAGCAAACTCTCTTACAACCCACAATATGCGGCTTATATAATATAACACAAACACAAAATATTGTCAATGGTATTTTAGATTATTTAAAGGTTATTTTGAATTTTTGCCGCTTTTAATGTATTTTTCATCAAAGTAGCAATTGTCATTGGACCTACACCACCCGGAACAGGTGTTATGTATGAACATTTATCCTTTACATTTTCAAAATCAACATCGCCGCAAAGCTTACCGTCGTCTTGTCTGTGAATACCAACATCAATAACAACAGCACCCTCTTTTACCATATCAGCAGATACAAACTTAGGTCTGCCAACCGCTGCAACAAGAATATCTGCCTGTGAGCAAATCTCGGCAAGATTCTGTGTACGGCTATGGCATATTGTTACAGTACCATTTTCGTGAAGTAAAAGCATTGCCATAGGTTTACCTACGATATTGCTTCTTCCGATTACAACGCAATTTTTGCCACTTACAGGGATTTCATAGGAATGAAGCATTTCCATAACTCCGGCAGGTGTGCAAGGGAGAAAATCATACTCACCAAGCATTATCTTACCAACATTTACAGCGTGAAATGCATCTACATCCTTTATAGGATTAATAGCCTCAATAACAGCCTTGTCATCAAGGTGCTTTGGAAGTGGCAACTGAACAAGGATTCCGTTAATATCCTTATTATTGTTAAGTTCATCAACAAGCTTCATAAGCTCATCTTGAGTTGTTTCAGCAGGAAGTGCATATTCCTCAGACTTAAAACCTACTGCTTCACAAGCTTTTTTCTTGTTGTTTACATATACTCTTGATGCAGGGTCATCGCCAACGATTACAACCGCAAGACCCGGAGTAATTCCGTAGTTATCCTTAAGCTGTTGTGTTTCAATTTTTACCTGTTCTTTAACCTCTGCTGATACCTTTTTTCCGTCTATAATCTGCATAGAACGAATCCTCCTTTTTAATATTTACAATTAACATTATTACACCGATTATAAAAATAACTGCTGACAATAACTGAGACACTCTTACATCCATTCCAAAAACATCAAATGGAAGATATAAGCTGTCTGTTCTCAAGCCTTCAACAATCATTCTTTCAAAGCCGTACCACACAAGATACATATAAAAAATCTGTCCTGCGTATTTCTGCTTGTACTTGCCATAAAAATGAATCAAAACAAATCCTGTAAGACACCAGATAGACTCATACAAAAAACAAGGGTGTACAATCAATCCGTTTGTACCTTCACTCATCATTCCCCACGGAAGAGTAGTTTCAGCACCAAACGCTTCCTGATTCATAAAATTACCCCATCTGCCTATTCCCTGACCTATCAAAAAGCTAACTAAGGCAACATCAAGAACAGGCAAAACTTTCATTTTTTGAATTTTAGCAACTATTATGCCGCCAAGCAACGCACCTATTATTCCGCCGTATATAGCAAGACCGCCATTATTTATATATAAAATCTCAATCGGATGCTGACTGTAATAATCCCATTTAAAGAAACAAAAATATAGTCTTGCTCCACTTATGCCTGTAATCATTCCCACTAAAACGCAATTAACAAGCTTATTTGGGTCAACATTATACCTAGGAGCGGATTTACAGCCATACAAAATAGCAAGCAAAAGTCCACTTGCTATAATTATACCGTACCAATAAACAGGGTGATTACCTATTTTGAAAGCTATGGGGCTAATTTCAAAGTTCCAACCCAAAGCAGGAAACTGAACATTATAAATTATATCGTTCATTTACTGCTCACCCTCTTGTAGCTCCTTAACAACTGAAAGAGAGCAGTTAGATGTATCGAGCATATTTGAAAATCTTTGACAAACATCTTCAAATGTAGCATTAGCTACAGCATCAATATAATTAAACAACTCGTTACCGGTAAAATGATAATCTGCAATCATATTTGATATTGAGCTGACAGAATTTAAAGATGAGATGATATCGCCATAAATAGCTTTTTTAGAAATTTCAAAATCAGCTTGATCTAAGCCTTCTTCTCTTATCTTATTAATATACTGCTTAATCATTTCTGCAGCCTGCTTAGGTGCTCTCGATTCGCCACCGAAAATAACGCTACGATATCCCGGACCTTCAAAAAGCTCAAAACTAAAGGTGTTATTAATAAGCTTTGCATCAAGCAAGCTACGGTAAAGCTTACTTGTAGGAGAAGCAATCATAGACAACAAAATTTCAGTGCAGGCACATTCATTATCATTGAGCTGTTTTTCAGCATTTTCCTTAAAACCGATATTGAAAAGCGGTACGGAAACAGGAAAACTCTGCTCAACATAAGGCTTAACTACCTGATATGGCTCATCTTCAAAATAATTTGTGATTTTGTGCGACTCAGTATTTTTAAGCATTTTATCAGCAGTTTTAAGAACCTGCTCAACTGTAATATCACCCGAAACACAAAGCACCATATTATTTAAATTGTAGAATACATTGTACACCTCGTACAGCTTTTCGGCAGTAATTTCAGCAATACTTTCCACAGTTCCTGCAATATCAATTTTAACCGGATGATTATGATACATAGCCTCAAGCATATTGAACATAACCTTCCATTCTGCTGAATCATCGTACATTTTAATTTCTTGTCCGATTATTCCCTGCTCCTTAGCAACTGTTTCAGGGGTAAAATACGGTTCTTGAACGAAGTCAAGAAGAATTTCAAGACTTTCGTCAAACTTATCTGTACAAGAAAAAAGATAACAGGTTTTTTCAAAGCTGGTATAGGCATTTGCACTTGCACCTGTTTTGGCATATTTTGCAAATGCATCGCCGTCCTCACATTCAAACAGTTTATGCTCAAGATAATGAGCGATGCCGTCGGGAACAGTTATTTTTTCACCGTCATCTACTGAAAAAGAAGTATTGATACTTCCGTATTTTGTACCAAAAATTGCATAAGATGAGCTGTATCCCTCTTTAGGGTAAACATAAATTGTAAGACCGGAAGGATGATTAATTTTATAATATTTGTCACCAATTCGCTCTGATTTAATTTCAGTAATATTCATTTCATTCACCTCTTACTTATTCTTTAGAACATATATTGTATCAAGGGAAAGCTTTTGAGCCGCATTGATAATTTCTTCTTTTGTAACTGCCATATAAAGCTGAGCCACCTCATCAACAGTCTTCATATTGCCTTCGATTATTTTATCGCTATACCAAGACTCGATACCGCCGACAGAATCATTAGCTGACTTTAAGGAGTTTACAACAGCAAGCTTAGTTGCCTCAACTTCAAAATCGGTAATTACACCGTTTTTCATATCCTCAACTTCTTTTAAAATACCTTCTGTTGCTTTTTCGATATTGTCACCCTCAACACCGCAGTCGATAGTCATAATACCTTTAAGTTTTGTATAACGAGCGGCACAATAATAGCAAAGACTTTGCTTTTCACGCACATTACAAAAGAGCTTTGAATTAGCGGTGCCACCTAAAATAGCACACATTAGCGAAGTTGCAACAACCTCTTTATCCGGAACTGCAACACCTGTTCTAAAGCCCATAACCATTTTTGACTGCGAAAGCTCCATTTCATCAGTAATATTCTTTACTTTTGAAACAGTTTTTATAATTTGAGTATCACAGCTAATTGGTGCACGATTTAAATTTTTAAATGCATCGGTAAATACCTGCTCGGCTTTATCAGCAGGACTGTCACCAATATAAATAATTTCAAACTTTGCAGTTTTAAGTAATTTTTGCCATGCATCATAAAGTGAGCTTGGTGTAATTGCTTTGATACTCTCAACAGTACCATAACGCTTCATACCGTAAATTTCGTCAGCACACATATTTGAAATAAGCTGAGCGTTTGCATATGTTCGCTTATCATTAAACTCAGAATCAACAACATCAAGAAGCTGTCTTCTTTCCTGCTCAACTTCTTCTAAACAAAATTCATTGCCATTAAGATTAGGTTCAAATATAACACCGCACAAAAGCTTTGAAAGCTCACACGCAACACTTTCACCTGCAAAAGCGTATCTGTCATCAATACCGGAAGCAGTTAAAGAAACCACCTGAGTATCACCTGCTTTTCGTACCGAGCAAGAAAGTGATGCACCGTAAAGAGAGCTAAGCTTTTTACTAAGTAATGTAAAATCCGGGTAAGCCTTACAGGAATGTGAAAGAACACCTGAAAGCAAAGAATAAGCCGCCGCATCGTCCTTTGTAAGAGGCACAAGCATATTGGCAGATATTCTCATAGTTTTAAAACGACTTTCTTTTACAC
This sequence comes from Ruminococcus sp., assembly GCA_036310085.1. Classification (GTDB taxonomy): domain Bacteria; phylum Bacillota; class Clostridia; order Oscillospirales; family Acutalibacteraceae; genus Ruminococcoides. The sequence goes on along the minus strand of JAXJSN010000074.1, from coordinate 109,237 downwards.
TGCTAAAAAAAACACCATCAGCAATATTTTTTCTGATAATCGGATTCATATATATCACTCCAAATCATTTGTAAAAGCATATAAAATATATCTAATTTGATTATTATACCACATTTAGTTATTTTATAAAAGTATTATTTTTACATTAATTGTAAAATTAAAAAAACCTCACTCCGCAAAAAACGAAATGAGGTCGGTAAAAACAATTAATATAATTATTTGCTCTCATTTTTATCCTTTTCAGACTTAGGCTGTGCAATTCTTGCAAGCATAGCATAAGTAGAAAGAAATGATAATAATAAGTAAATGAGCAATGACAATAATGAACCAATCTGAATAAAATTAAGAGTAACAATAGTTAATATAGAAACAACACCTAAAAGACAACAGATAACAGATACAAAATTTTTAATATTATATTCTTTGTCTAACGCACAAAAGAAAAATCCAATAGTAGGAATTACAGGAAAAACAAGATAAAACAAAACATATGTAGAAAAAGCCTGACCTGTGGCACTATTTGGAACCTGTCCTCCGATATAACTGAGCATATCGAATACTGTTCTGTAGTATACATCACCTTTTGAGTCATATCCGCTTATAAAAGTTGAAGTACAAAGCAAAATGAGAGCAAGAAAAAGTATACACTGTGTTATTCTTAATCTTTTGAGAGTTTTATTTTCAGGTACTTTTAGCATTTTAATCCTCCAAATATCAATAATAAATTAATATAATTATAACATAAAAATTTATGTTGCACAATAGTCTTTTTTATGCTATAATTGAACAACATTATTAAATATATTATAAAAAAGGACGGTATTTTTATATGGGTTATATAAATGAAAGCATTATTTACACTATTTATCCGATTGGGTTTTGTGGTGCTCCAAAAGAAAATGACGGCAAGCTTGTTTACAGACTTGATAAGTTGTACGATTGGATTGAACACCTAAAGTCAATGAATATTAATGCTATAGTATTCAATCCGCTTTTTGAAAGTTCTCGCCACGGCTATGACACTATCGACTACAGAAAGGTTGATTGCCGACTTGGTGATAATCAATCCTTTAAAAAGCTATGCAAAACCCTTCATAACAACGGTATACGCATTATACTTGATGGTGTTTTTAATCATGTAGGCAGAGATTTTTTTGCATTCAAGGATGTTCAACAAAAGAAATGGGATTCACAATATTGCGGTTGGTTTAAAAACATTAATTTTAATGAATGTAGTCCGTATGGCGATCCATTCAGATATGAGGGTTGGGCAGGTCATTACGATTTAGTTAAGCTTAATCTTGATAATCCTGATGTAGTCAACTATCTTTTAGGTTCCGTTGAATTTTGGATAGATGAGTTTGATATTGATGGTTTAAGATTAGATGCAGCTGATTGCATTGATATTAACTTCTTTAAAAGACTTAGAAATGTAAGTAAGGCAAAGAAGCCAGATTTTTGGCTATATGGTGAAATTATTCACGGCGATTATAATCGTTGGGCAAACAATGAAACCCTTGATTCTGTTACCAATTATGAATGTTACAAGGGCATTTATTCAAGCCATAACGACCGCAATTATTTTGAAATAGCACACTCCTTAAACAGACAGTTTGCAAACGGCGGTATCTACAAAAATATATACACATATAATTTTGTTGACAACCACGATGTAAACAGACTTGCAAGTATGCTAAAAAATAAAAATCATCTTAATAATGTATATACTATGATGTATACAATGCCGGGAGTACCGTCAATTTATTACGGCAGTGAGTTTGGAATTGAAGGAACACGCACCAAACATAGTGATTATGAGCTTCGCCCTTGTCTTGAGCTTAACTCAATTCAAAATCCAAATAAAGAACTGCTAAACCACATTAAAAAGCTTGGTAAAGTCAGACTTGCTCTTGAGGCTTTGAAATACGGTGAATTTGCGAATGTAAATATTCAAAACGAAAAGCTTGTATACAAAAGATGGACTAATAATCAAACTGTATTTATAGCTTTCAATATTACTGACCGAGAAGAAACTATTGATTTTGACAGCGGTTGCAATGCAAAGCTTACTGATGTTTTAAACGACAACGAAGTTTTTGATGTAAACGGATATTGCAGAATTAATATGAAACCATATTCAACAAGAATTCTTGTTGTAAATGACGGCAGTTTCAAAGTAGATTTAACTGAGAAACCTATAGAATGTATCATTTCTGAAGATATTATAACAGAAGAATCGGAAATCGCTGTTGCAACTGAAGCAAAATGTGAGCCTAAATTTGTAACTGAGGTTATTATCGGCAAAAAATACCGCCACTTTAAAGGCAGTATTTATCAAGTACTTGAAATTGCAACTCATAGCGAAACAGAAGAAAAGCTTGTAATATACAAAAATGTATGCGACGAAACAACCGTTTGGGCAAGACCATACGATATGTTTTTAGAAATAATTGAGCATAACGGAGAAACTGTACAGAGATTTACTCCTATTGACCAGTGAGTGCCTCACACGCAATTCGTACCGATAGTATTCAATTATAAATAAAAAAAGCCTGTTTACGGAATTAATACTTTTCCGTAAATAGGCTTTTTAAAATTTAAATTTTTCCGAGTATAAAATTATAAAATTATATCATTTCTTTTGCACGACAATATGCGGAAATGGGATTTCTATACCGTTATTATCAAAAATTTTCTTTACATTATTTTGCATATGGAAATACACATCAAAATAATCATCCGGGTCAACCCAAATCCAAACAACTATTTCTATTGCACTATCAAGATATTCTCCTACATTAACTTGCGGTGCAGGGTCTTTATAGGCTTTATCAATTGTAGATATAAAATCCATTAACAGCTGTTTTGCTTTATCCGTATCAGTATCATAGCTTACGGTATATTTTAAATCAAGTCTACGCTTATCTGTCATAGTGCAATTTATAACATTATTTTGAGTTAATCTTGAATTTGGAATTGTAACAAGCTTATTATCAAAGGTATTCAGCGTAGTAGCAAAAAGCTTTATACTTTCCACCTTACCCTTTATACCTTCAAATTCAAGTGCATCACCTGCAACAAAAGGCTTATTAAATAAAATTACAATTCCGCTTGCAAGATTCCCCAACGAATCTTGAAGTGCAAGTCCTGCTGTAAGAGCCGCCGCACCAACAGCTGCTATTAATGATGAAATATCTACTCCCAAAGTAGACAAAGCTGTCAACACAACTATAAGATAAAGTAATACCTTTATAACAGAAGTTGTAAAAGTAACAACTGTATGTTCAATATTTGTCCTTGAAAATATCTTTTTAATAAGCTTTAACAAAACCTTAGTAAGAATATACCCTACAACTAAAATTACAACAACAGCAAGTAATCTGGGGGAATATTTTGTAATAATACTATTTATATCTTCCCAAGTCATAAATCAACCTCGATTATTTTTTCAGATATTTTTTCACCGTCTACCCATTTTGTGATAACAAGATTGTTATTTTCATCAAACGAAATACTTAATCCGTTTCGCACACCCTTTGTATATGAGCATACATCAATAAAGTTGCCTTCATTGTCAAATCTTGCACCCATTCCGTCAGGAGAATTATCACTCCATCTGCCTGCATGCATAGTTGAATCACTTTGACGGTAGCCAACGCCGCAACCCTCACGGGCATTCATATTCCAGTTACCGACATAGTTAATTTCTCCACTCTTATAATAGCATACGCCAAAGCCGTTTCTTTTATCGTCCTTGTAGTTGCCGTCATAAGATGTTGTGCCGTTAGGAGAAACAGTTCTGCCCCTACCCACACGACAATTATTTTCATCGGTATCTCCATAATATATATATTTGCCGCCGTTATTATTTATGATTACATTACTTTGCGGCTCGGCTTCCTGAACAAAAGCATTTTCCTCTAATTCAGCAGGAGCAGTAGAAACTTCTGCTGTAACGCTTTCTGAATTTTCAACATCATTTACAGCTACTTCTGCATTAGAAGCTGATGACTCGGTTGCCGTATCATCAGTCACATCTTTACTTTGAACTATATTTTGTTCAGCAACAATATCGGTAATATCTTCTATTTGTTCTGTATTAATTTCAGCAACAGCGACTTCTTCTGAAATTTCGTCATCGTGTTCTTCATCAGCAGAAATCTCATCAGATGCAAAATTTAAGATTTCACCAAACAAATCTTTATTAGTTTTCTGAGCTTCAAAAAGTATGCTCTCAATTTTTTCATACGCTGAATAAGGCTTTGCTTTTTCTTCAACAGGCTGATTATTCTGCTGAGGTTGCACCATCTCCATAGCATCTGCATCAGTGATGTATTCAGCATCAACAAGATTTAATTTATTATCAACCTCTATATTATTATCAAATAATTGAGGATTAAATGTAAATTTTCTTATATTTGAGCTTAACTTTTCTTCAACAGTTAAGTCGGATGGACGATATTTTTCGTCATACCAAATCATACCTGCGTTTGAATACACAAGCGAACTGCACTTAGTTAAAGGCACTTTATCAGACGGATACAATACTTTTTCTGTAATTTTTCCGTCAGCTCCGAAATATGTGTACTGCAACACAAAAATACCTTTTATATACATTGGCGATAATCTGCAAATCATTCGATTAGCCGAATTAACATCGTAGTATTCCGTGCGTAGCCAAATATGCTGAGTGTCAAAGTATGCACGCTTATATATACTTCCGCTTTCACTATAAAACAATACGCTGTAAACATCGCCACTACCTCTTTTTACAGATTGATAAGGGCGTTGATTTTTTGATACCTTCCACGAAAGCTGTGAATTGTTCTGCATTATATATGAAAGCTTATAATTACTGCCGTCAATATTAATATCGGTCTTTTCTTGCTGAACACAACAATTTGTATTAAAATAATTGGCACGAACTCCTGCAAGAGCATCGTTTCTGAAATCTAAATCTTCAAAGTCAGATAAAACTACCGAGTATATAATTATACCATCTGTCAACTTTTTTGAGTCTTTTACCATTTTAATGATTCCTCTTCTCACTTTGCCAGAAAATTTTCAAGCAAATTCCTAAAAACAAATACAGGGGCGAACAAAGTTCGCCCCACAATTTTTAAATAAGATATTATAATCAGATTGAAATTGACATAGCGACATTGTATAAATCAGTATCAAACACACGCTTCATATCGAGTGCCTCTGTAATGTCGAGGTCAACAATTTGACCGTCACGCATAGCAACAACACGATTGCCGATATTCTTATCAAGAAGCTGTACAGCCGCATAGCCCATCTGACTTGCAACAAGTCTGTCACGAAGAGTTGGAGAACCGCCACGCTGAACATGACCTAAAATAGTAGCTCTTGCCTCAATACCAAGTCTTTGCTCAACATACTTAGCAAGATCTTCTACACCGCCAACACCCTCAGCAACAACAATAATAAAATGCTTTTTGCCGGTTTTCTGAGTATTGACAATTCTATCTATAACATCTTTTTCAACATTATATTCAACCTCAGGAACAAGAATTGCAGTAGCACCTGTTGCAATACCTGCCTGCAAAGCGATATCACCACAGCGTCTGCCCATTACCTCAACAATTGAACAACGGTCATGTGACTGTGCAGTATCACGAATACGATCAACCATCTGAATAGCAGTATTCATAGCTGTATCAAAGCCTACTGTATACTCTGAGCAAGCAATATCATTATCAATAGTACCCGGAACACCAATACAATTAATACCTGCATTAGTAAGAGCACGAGCACCCATAAATGAGCCATCGCCACCAATTACTACTACACCGCTAATGCCTTTTTCACGACAAAATGCAGCAGCTTTCTGCTGAGCTTCAAGAGTTTTAAACTCTTCGCTTCTGGCAGTATAAAGAACTGTACCACCGTTACCGATAATATCAGAAACACTTCTGAGATTTAGCTCTTCAATATCGCCGTTAAGAAGACCATTATATCCACGGTAAACACCGTATACCTTCATACCTTTATTTATACCTGCACGAACTACCGCTCTGACAGCAGCGTTCATACCCGGAGCATCGCCTCCGCTGGTAAGAACTGCAATAGATTTCTGTGACATAATATTTATACCTCCGTTGGGTTATAATCTTTATTTATTATAATACAATATCTGATTCTTTACAAGAGGATTTTATATTTTTTATGCAAGAATTTTAATATTTTTTTAAACACGCTAATTTAGTTGACAATAATGCTCACCTATAATATAATATAAAATGTATTATTATGTATTACTCCAAGTAGCTTTCACAAATTTTATGTGCATAGCTTAATTATTAATTCAAATAAACCAGTTCTTAATACAAAATCGAGGAATTATAAAATGACTAAGTTATATCTTGCAATCCCTTGCTACAACGAAGAAGAAGTTTTAAGGGATTCAGCCGAAAAGCTTTATAATAAGTACCAAACTATGATGAATGAAGGTAAAATCACTTTAGACAGTAAAATCGTCTTTATAGATGACGGTTCTAAAGACAAAACCTGGGAAATCATTACCGAGTTACACAACGAAAACCCTGTATTTCAGGGAATTAAGCTCAGCCGTAATCGTGGTCATCAAAACGCCTTATTGTGCGGTCTTATGACTCTTAAAGATAAAGCTGATGCTGTAATATCAATTGACGCTGACTTACAGGATGATATTAATACTTTTGATAAAATGGTTGAGCGATTTGAGGACGGATGTGATATAGTTTATGGTGTTCGTTCAAAAAGAGAAACAGATACATTTTTCAAGAGATTTACTGCTGAAGCATTTTACAAAATTCTTAATAAAATGGGTGCAAAGGTAATTTTCAATCACGCAGATTTCAGACTTATGAGCAAAAGAGCGTTAGAAGCTTTTTCACAATACAAAGAAACAAATATTTTCCTTAGAGGTCTTGTTCCGCTAATCGGTTATAAATATGATATTGTTACCTACGAGCGTTTTGAGCGACTTGCAGGCGAAAGTAAATATCCACTTAAAAAAATGCTTGCACTTGCTTGGGAAGGTGTCACTTCGCTTAGTATTCAGCCAATCCGATTAATCACATCATTAGGTGCAATTGTATTTGTAGTAAGCATTATTATGATTATTTATTCATTAATCAGCCATATTTCAAACTCAACTGTTGCAGGATGGACAAGTTTACTAAGTTCAATTTGGGCATTAGGCGGCTTACAGCTACTTGCAATTGGCATTATAGGTGAATACATAGGAAAAATTTATCTTGAAACAAAAGCAAGACCACGATTTATTGTAGAAGAATTTTTGGAAGACTAAGAAAACTCTTGCTATTAATTTCAGTTATAACAATTTAATATAATCTAACGCAAAAAAAGGCTGTTATTGTATGGTGAACTAACCTCCAAAAGTTAGACCTAAAAATCTAACTTTTGGAGGTCGGAGCATTTTTTGACAGCCTTTTTTTTAGATTTTTCAATCTCAAACCACAAATAAAAAAGCGTAACAGATAAATTCACTGCTACGCTTTAACATCGGATTATAATTAATATTCCGAATTTATTTTATAGACCAATATTATTATCGGGTGTTTTTATCAGCTTTGTTTCTAATAATGAGACCTTTTAATTTATACATTAAATACGATACAATAACCGTAAACAGTAATGTAAGTAGAATATACAACATTGCATTATTTTTAACAAACTCTAATTTATTAAATATCAATATCATTAACCCGTGATATAAGTAAATTTCAAATGAGATTTTACCAAAAAAAGAAAGAAATCGGTTATGTATATTTATTCTTGTAAGAGAAGAAATAATTAAAACACAAAACACAATAGAAACCAAAAAGCTAATGATTGTTTTTACGCTTCCGAAACAATTCATCCTTAATACAACTAAAGATAAAAAGATTACTAATGAAGTTATTATCACAATCCAACCCTTCTTTAATAACAATTTATCAAAAAATGATTTGAAATTTGCAAATAAAGCACCAAGTAAAAATGCCACAATTGAGGGAGACCAGTGAGGAAGAAAAAAACCTATTGACCAAAATGATACAAGTGTATAAAAAATAAAATAAGATATCGTTTTATTCTTAAACACTTTAAAAGATACCCAAAAAGTAATATATAAATAAATAAGAACGATAATAAACCATGAATATCTTATTATTGGATCTTTTCCTAAAAACTGAGTAAATAAACCTGCAAAATTTAAACCTTGCCCACAAATTAAATAAAAAATATAATATAAAACAAGAGCGAGAAAATATGGAATCATTATATTTACCATACGTTTCGATAAGAATGTTTTGATATAATCAGGGTTATTTTTCAAAGAAAAAATTAAACCATATCCGGAATAGAAAAAGAAAATTGCTACCATCATAAATCCGATAATTTGAAACGGCGAAAACAACGCACCACAAACAACTTCGTTTGTAATGTGATGCAAAACCACACCTAAAGCACATATTGCCTTTACTGAATTAGCATTTTCTTTACTCAAATAATTTACATTCGGATTCTTAAAATAAACTTTAGATTTATAAAAAATCAAAACAAATAATAATAAGTAAAAAACAATAGAAAACACAACCATACTATAACCCCTATCTAATTTTTAATTTTAATTATCATATCATAAAGTTTTATATTAATCAATCAATAAATCAAAAATAATAAATATTCTAACATATTAATACAAAACAAAAGACACATATCTAAAACTATTTAAAGCTTTAGATATGTGTCTTATTTATAACATAAGATTAAATTACATTTAGACAAATTAATAGAAATGTTTTTTAATAATTAATCTAAGCTCCTACAATAGAAACATCCTCAAAATCGACTTCATAATGCGAGGTTACAGCATCGCCTATTACAAGTGCCGAGGTGTCGTTGAGTTCATTATTCGGTACAATAACAGTAACTCCCTCATCGCTTATATAACATAAACATTCGGAAAAACCTTTAGCCTTAATAATGCTTTCGATACTATCCTGAATTGTAAATGTTTTAAGGATTTCTTCAACGCTTTTTTGAGCTTCGTTGATTGCGTCATCGCTTACACCTTCAAGCTCAAATATTTCATTTGCATCATCTATTACTTTGTCCTGAGTAGCTTGTCGCTTAATTCTTTCAGCTGAAAAATAACTTTGCTGAGTTTTGGTTAATGACATCGTTTCAACAGCCTCATCAGAGGTTGATTGATTGCTGACAGTTGCATTTACATATGATGCAGCGCCCAATTCTTTTGCAGTTGTATTTTGCTTTGTACCTCCAAATTGCCAATTTATGTATACAGCGGTTCCAAGTGCAAGTACAAGCGAAGCTAAAACAATATGTCTTTTTTCAATTTTCATAATAATACCGACCTTCATTCTGATAATTTTGCTATACATACTTTTGCTGTTGAAATATCCAGTGCCTTTGTTACAGCATTGGTAACGCTCTCAACTACAGTCGGGTCGTTGCCACCCTGACATACAACAAGCACTCCTCGAATAAGAGGTTCAATTTCCTTTGTTTTTGTTGTGCTGTCTTCAAGATATACGTATTCAACCGAGTTTTCAATTGTTAGCAATACATAAGTTTTGCCTGCTCCCTCAATTTTAGATATTATACCTTCCAAATCGCTTTGAATCTCAGTGCTGTAAGTGGTTACTGAAAATTCTCCGTCCTCCTTTTTTTCTGCCGCTGCACCAATATCAATATACGATGATAAAAATATTAATAACACTCCTATAATTCCTGCTATTATAATAATTTTGCGTATATTGTTGCTCTCAAACAGCTTTATCGCTCTGTCTTTTAATTTGTTATCTTCCATAGCTTACTCCGTAATAATACCGGGTATGATTCCGAAATTCTTTTCAACAAGTTCAGATATTAAATCACTTTTATTAATATCATCTTTGTTAATATATATGCTGATGCTAGATATAATTATGCTGCAATTATCACTTTGAGCAAGAATAATTTCACTGCTTTTGATTGTTACATTATTTTGCAGTAAAATTTCTGCCAGTATTGTTTCAAGATTTATTTTCGTCTGATTAATTACACTTTTACTGTACGCCTCATCATCAGTAGCAACTATGGTGTCATACGCCGGGTATTCATTAAGCTTAAACTCAAAGCTATTTATAGTAGTTTTTATCGGCTGAACAAGAATACAAATTATAAATGCACCAAATATAAGTAGCATAATTTTCTTTGTGCTTCCGTCAGTAATAAAATTTGAGAGTATGGAGCACACCAATGATGATGCACAAATTATTGTGACGGCAGTAAATATCTCTTTCAATTTACACTTCCCCCAATAGTAAGAACAAGTGCTGTTGATATTATATATACTGCTAAAATACATAATAATACAGCTAATAGTGTTGAAAATACATCTGACAGGCTTTCAAGTAACTTATACACCTGCGTTAATCCCATAACCTCTGCTGTAGCCTTGCTAATCCACAAAGATATAATCCACATAAGAGTCTGTAAAATTACGGGTAACAGAACTATTGCAATTGATACGATTACAAAAACTCCTACTCCGGATTTTAGCAAATGCACACTACCCTGAACAGTTTTATATGCATCCGACAATGCCGAACCTACAATTGGAACAAATGAATTAATTGAAAATTTAATCGCTTTACTTGATACACTATCAACCGAGGTGGCAATAAGCTGTTTAAACGAAAGCAATGCAGTAAAAATTGTCATTGCAAATGTAAGCAACCACTTTATAACCTTTGATATTAATTTTGTAAAACCGCTTAAATTAATATCTGTAGCTATACTACCGGTAACACTTAACCCAAGAAACAAATGCAACAAAGGTGTAATTAAATTTGAAGAAACCTGTCCTATTCCCTCGCCTGCCGCTATCATTATTGCATAATATGAGCCTCCTGCCGTAAATTGACCTGAAGCTGACATAATTACAGCCATTATCGGAACATACGCAAGCATAACTGTTGAAGCAGTATTTATTACGCTACAGCTTGTATTGATAACCGACACAGCCGGTGTTACAACAGCACAAGCAACACAAAGCGTTGACACAGTGTTAAGCACCGAAGACACATTCCCTGATAAAGAATCCTTATATACAGATAATAATGAAACAAGCAACATTATTGCCAAAAGTGTTATAAAACCCTTAAATGGTAATGACATATTTTCAGCGGCAATATCGCCAATTTCTGATATAATACTATCAAAGGTAATATTGTCTACACTTTGAGGTATATTTATATCCATACCTAAGTTGTTTAGTCTTTCTTTTACTTCATCTGACAAGCTTTCGTATATAGGAGAGGTATCAAAAATCATAGTTTTTTCCTCGGCATTTACAGTAAGCAAAGACCCAAACGACAGAGTAATAATTACCAAAAATGTAGTTATATAAAATAAAGCTTTTTTCATCTAACTTCCCATTAAACCGACAACGGTATTTAAAATTTCGCTATATAAAGGTAGTGCTGTAATAGTAGCCATTATTTTCCCTGCTAATGAAACATTACAAGCCAAAGCCTGACTTCCTGCATCTTTACAGGTGTTTACAGCAAATTCGGTTATAAGGCATATACCGATAACCTTTATCAGAATTGCTATATACTCGGTATTTAAATTACAGGATGCAATTATTGTATTAATCATCTTAAAAACTTCTGCCGCCTTTTCAAGCACAGAAGTTATTATAATAACCGATGAAGCTATTACAAGCATAAGAGCAATTTCACTATTTTTTGGCTTTAGCATCAGAGAAAATATTACCGTAACTACAGCAAGCACACATATAGAAAATATACTCATATCAAAAACCAAACAACTGCTTTATAGTTGAAAATAGCGTACTAATCTGCGTTACTATAAGAGTAAGCACGACAATCAGCCCTGCTAGCGAAGTAAGCATTGCCTGCTCTTCTCTGCCGCTACGAATAAGCAACTGAGAAAGTACCGCCACAATTATTCCTATTGCGGCAATTTTAAAAATAAGCTCAACATCCATTGTTACCTCACATTATCATTAACGCAACTGCACTGCCTGTAAAAAATCCTATAACCTTGTACAGTTTAGACTTTTGTCTTACATCTTCCTCTGCACAGCTAAGCTGTTTAGCAAAAATAGTTTTATATAGTTCTATGTGCTTTAGCTGTCCTTCCACATCAGTTTTACCAAGCTCATTTCCAAAATCTGCAAGCAGTTTAAAATCATCTATATTCAAAGAATAGGTTTGAGGAATTTTCTTAATTACATTACACCACTGAGAATCAAACGAAGAATACAAATCAGCCTCAATTTTTAAACAAGCAAGCCCTGAATTATCTGCACTTAAATCTATAAGGGTAAAAATGTCCGAAGCTTCATATCTTATATGAGTAGCAAATGTATTTAGAAAAACCAATAAGCTTTTGTAAAACTCTTTTCTTTTATAAAGCTTATTTGATTGATAGCAGCCCACAAAAAAAGAAGCAAAAACAACTAAACAAACTCCAAATATTTTAACAATCAAATACATCACTCACTTTTAAAATCTTTACAATTTCTCCGGGTGTTTTTCTTCCTGAAAGAAAAACTATTTTATTAAAAGCATTTAAATTAAACAGTTTTTTTATATTTTTCTTTTGCATTAACTCCGACTCATTAGCAGAATGTACTGATGCAATAATAGTAACACCGCAATTAACAGAGCTTTCTATCGCTTGTATATCTTCATCACTGCCAATCTCGTCACAAATAATAATATCGGGCGACATTGAACGAATAGCCTGTAGCATAGCAACACTTTTTTTATATCCGTCAAACACATCGCACATACCTATATCGTTTTGATAAATACCGCAACAAGTACCTGCAAGCTCACCTCGTTCATCTATCAAAGCTATATTTTTACTGATATTTAACGAGAGTATTCTTGCCATATCACGCAAAACGGTTGTTTTACCGCTACAAGGCGGTCCACAGATAAGAATACCACCATCTATTACACCAAGCGTTTTAATAAGATTTTGAGCAGAGCCCTTGTACTCGTTGGAGATACGAATATTAATTGAGGAGATATCTCTTATATTAGTAATTTTATCATTTTCAAAAACCGCCGTGCCACATATTCCGGCTCTATGTCCACCATTTATAGTAACAAAGCCATTTGAAATCTCGTCTTGTTTTGCATATACAGAATAATTACAAATATTATGAAAAGTATCCAATATATCTGATTTACTAGTGATTTGCATTAAGTTTTCAATAGGTGTGCTTGTTAATCCGCCGTCCAGCGTAAGATAATATGTAATAGTCGGCGTAATAATTGCTATTGGTCTATTTATTCTTAGTCTTATCTCCTGAACTGAGGTAGATATTTTTTCAGTTAAAAGCACAAGCTTACTAAATAATGGTGGCGAAAGACATTTTATAGCCTGAACATAGCGAGCCGTTTCATTCATTTTTTAATTCCTCCGATTTAATCAAAATAGGTTGTACAGCTTTCTGTATACCAAATACTATGCGTATGGCTATAAATATATTCTTAATTTAGAAACTCTTTACAAAAAATATCAGGTCAAGAAAAATTTATCCTTGACCTGATATTTTTTGTATTTAGATAACATATTTGCAGAGATTAACTTATTTTTATAAATTAGATATAACTTAAAATTACATATTAATAAGTGTTTCTCAATAATCCGTAGGTAGATGGTATTTCGCCGACTATAACTGATTGGGCAATCTCAAAATCTGTTGTAAATGTAATTTTGCCTTGATAATCAAGCGATGTTGTCATTATCTTAGATGTAAAATGCAAACTGATATGATGCACTGTTTGGTTTAAACCTGCTGATTCAAATCTACTTACGATTTCAGATGAAAAGCTTCCTGTAAGATTAAAGGTAATTGTAATAGGCGGGCCGTAATTTGACAAAATGGTAATATCGGTAAATGAACCAAGTGGGATTTGGATTTCATTATCATAAACCTGTGCAATTTCTTTTTGGACTGCTTTGGTAACATCCGCCTTAATTTGATTTATTTTAATTGAATCGGTAGCAATAGATTTTACTTTGCCGTTTTTATCGTATGAAATTTTTGAAAGATCATCATATGAAAAATTTAGTTTGGAAAGAGTTTCATTTACTGCATCGCAAACAGAATTTGCTGAAAGAATTTCTGCCTGTACCCTTATATACTCAGGTTTAAAATCGGCAATTTGATATTCACAATAAACTATAATTAACACAAATAAAATAAATATTGAAAGAATAATTTTTCTCAGCTTTTTAAATCTTTTAATTTTTCTTTTTTTATACAGCAAAAAAACACCCCTCGTATAGAATATACGAAAGGTGTTAATTTTGTGAAAATTATTCTTCTGAATCGTCGCAACAACCGCAGGTGCAACCCTCGTCATCACAACAACAATCTTCATCAAAAAGATCTGAAAAATCAAACTCGAGAAGTTCACTACAATTAGGACACTCGATTTCGCCCTCAAGTAAAACATCCTCAGAAACATTGATTTTCTGACCGCAAGCACCGCAAGTTACTTCATAAAAAGGATCCTCTTCGTCAAAATCGAAATCCTCATCATCGCAATCGCAGTCACAATCACAGCAGTCACAATCTTCGTCATCATACACATCTGACTCAACATCAGCAAGGTCCTGATCAATTTCATCAACCTGAGCAGAAAGCTCGTCATATAAATCTTCCATATCAGATACGGAATAAGCCATATCATCAAGTAAATCAACAATTGCGTTGATCACCTTAACCTCAGGCTTTGATTCATCAAGATTAAGTCCTTCTGCAAGACCACGGATGTAAGCAATTTTTTCAGTTAAATTCATAATAAAACTCCTACAGAGATTATGCTCTGCCCATATACTCGCCAGTTCTTGTGTCGATCTGAATTACTTCGCCCTCGTCAATAAAGAGAGGAACCTTAATTTCAGCACCTGTTTCAAGTGTAGCTGGCTTTGTAGCATTAGTAGCAGTATCACCCTTAAAGCCAGGGTCTGTCTTAGTAACAGTAAGCTCAACAAAGTTTGGTGGCTCAACGCCAAATACATTGCCCTTATAAGAAAGAACCTTGCATACCATATTCTCTTTAACGAACTTAAAGTTATCGCCTAAAACGCTCTGGTTGATAGGAATCTGCTCCCATGTTTCTGTATCCATAAAGTAATAAAGATCACCGTCAGAATAGCTGTACTCCATATCCTTTCTGTCAATGAAAGCAGTAGGATATTTATCGTTCGGGTTGAAAGTTTTTTCAACTACTGAACCTGTAATAACATTTCTGATTTTTGTTCTAACGAACGCAGCACCTTTACCCGGCTTTACATGCTGGAACTCGATGATTGATACAACCTGACCGTCCATTTCAAATGTAATGCCATTTCTGAAATCACCTGCTGATATCATTAGTAATACCTCCTGATTTTATACTCTTTGCAGTAAAAAATTTTCTACTGCAATACTCAACTAACATTATACATAAAAAATCTATAAATTGCAAGCATTTTATACAATTATTAACTCTTTTGATAAAGAAGCAAAATTATTATAGCCGTTGTCGGTTACACACACCATATCTTCGATTCTGACACCGAACTTATTAGGCAAATAAATACCCGGTTCAACAGTAATAATCATACCTGATTTAAGTATTGTATTGCTTTTTGTAGACACAGCCGGAAATTCGTGAATTTCAAGCCCTACCCCGTGACCAGTCGCGTGGCCAAAATACTCGCCATAACCTGCCGAATTTATAATATCTCTTGCCGCTTTATCTACATTAGAACAAGCAACATCGCTTTTTACCTTAGTCAAGGCGGTAAGCTGTGCCTGTAAAACTGTTTGATAAATTTGTTTTTGCTCATCGGTTACGCTTTTAATTGCAACCGTTCTTGTCATATCACTATGGTAGCCCTCATACACCGAACCGATATCCATAGTAAAAAAATCGCCCTCTTTAACTACATCATCAGACGGTACACCGTGAGGCAATGAAGTTTTTTTACCTGTTATGGTGATAAGATCAAAAGCAGTACGCTCTGCACCCTTTTTCTTAATAAGATATTCAAGCTCGATTGCAATGCTTTTTTCTGAAACACCGGGTTTAAGGTAATTTAGCACCTCAAGATATGCTTCCTCGGTTATTTTTTGAGCCTTTAAAATTTTAGCACATTCCGCCTCATCTTTGATAATTCGGATTTGTGTTATTTTATCGTCAAGAGTGTCATCTGCAATGCATTCAATACCACTTAATGAAAGCGTATTTTTATAAGCTTCAAATCGTTTGACCGTAAGGTCTGACGACTCAAAATACAAGGCTTTTATATTATGCTTTTTTAATAGCGTTTCGACATCATTTACAAAGCTTTTAAAGCAAACAATATGACAGCCAACAGCATAGTTTTGTGCGGCTTCAAAATACCTGAAATCGACCAAAAGATATGAACAACTGTCAGTTACCAAAAAAGCACCCTCGCTGTGCTGAAAGCCAGAAAAATAACCTACATTAATTTGATTTGTTATAAGTAACGCAGATTGGCTATTTTGCAATATAGCTTTAAGCTTATCAACTCTGACCGAAAAACAATTTGTTTCAGACATTATATCAAATCCTTTAATGCGTTAATTGCAAGAAAATAACTTTTCTTTCCAAATCCTGCTATTTGACCGACGCAAACTGGGGCAATAACAGAATTATGTCTAAATTCCTCTCTGGCGTGAATATTTGACATATGCACCTCAATAAAAGGAATTTTAACACAAGCGATTGCATCACGCAAAGCATAGCTATAGTGGGTTAAAGCACCGGCATTTATAATAACAGCATCAAAATTACCTTTTGCGGAATGAATTTTATCAATTAATTCACCCTCATGATTAGACTGAAAAATTTCAGCGGCATAATCATTTTGACTTGCATAAGACATAATTTGTGCTTCAATAGTTTCAGCGGTTTCAACACCATATATTCCTTTTTCACGAACGCCAACCATATTAAGATTAGGACCTAATAAAAAAAGTATTTTTTTCATAAAAATCACCTTTTAAAGACAAAAAGCGGACAGAATGCTCTGTCCGCCCATTGAATTACCTGTATTTGCGTTTACGAGCTGCTTCGGATTTCTTTTTACGCTTTACAGAGGGTTTTTCATAAGCCTCTCTCTTGCGAACCTCAGCAATAACGCCAGCTCTGGCACACTGCTTTTTGAATCTTCTTAATGCACTTTCAAGAGATTCGTTCTCCTTAAGTCTAATTTCTGCCATCTATCTTCCCTCCCATCTGCCATTGGGCATGGGTAATTTGCAACAATTGCAAATGTTATTATACAATATGTATTCTATGTTGTCAATAGAAAAGTAGAATTTTAGGGGAATTTAAAACAATAATTTATTTTATGGCTTAACAACAAGATTAACAAGCTTTTTAGGAACAACAATTTCTTTAATAACAGTCATTCCGTCAAGTGCCTTCTTAACATTTTCATCAGCCTTTGCAAGTTCAAGTACGCAATCCTTATCTGCATCAGCTGGAATATTAAGCTTTGTCTTGATTTTGCCGTTTACCTGAACAACGATTTCGATTGTATCATCAACACATTTTGACTCATCATATTCAGGCCAGCTCTGCTGAGCGAGAATACCCTCACCAAGCTTGCATACATCATAAATTTCCTCAGTAACATGAGGTGCAAATGGGTTAAGAAGAATAGAGAATATTCTTAACTCTTCCTTATTAATTGATTTAACATTAGCAATATCATTGATAAGAGCCATAAGTGTTGCAATAGCAGTATTGAACTTGATATTTTCAATATCCTCGCCAACCTTTTTGATTGCCTTATGGAACGGACCTTCAAGTTCAGGACGGATTGTGTCGCCATCAATAAGCATAGTCTGTAAATTCCAGAAACGCTCAACAAATCTGCGACAACCCTTGATGCTTGACTGACTCCAAGGAGCAGCCTTTTCAAAGTCACCGATAAACATCTCGTAAAGACGCATTGTATCTGCACCGTAATCATTAACGATTTCATCCGGATTTACAACATTACCTCTTGACTTACTCATCTTTTCGCCGTTCTCACCGAGAATCATACCGTGAGAAGTACGCTTTGAATATGGTTCCGGAGATGGAACTACACCGATGTCGTAAAGGAACTTATGCCAGAAACGGCTATAAAGGAGGTGGAGAGTTGTATGCTCCATACCGCCATTGTACCAATCAACAGGTGCCCAATAATTGAGAGCCTCTTTTGATGCAAGCTCCTTGTCATTATGTGGGTCCATATATCTAAGGTAATACCATGATGAACCTGCCCACTGTGGCATTGTATCTGTTTCACGATATGCCTTACCACCACAATGTGGACAAGTTGTTTGAATCCAATCTGTCATCTTTGCAAGTGGTGACTCACCATTATCGGTTGGCTCGTATGATTCAACCATAGGAAGCTTTAACGGAAGCTCGCTTTCATCAATCGGAACAAATCCGCACTTTTCACAATGAACAATCGGAATTGGCTCACCCCAATAACGCTGACGAGAGAATACCCAGTCACGAAGCTTGTAATTAACCTTAGCATGACCCTTTTTCTCTGTAGTAAGCCATTCAATAATCTTCTTTTTAGCATCTTCAACTGCAAGACAATCAAGCATACCTGAATTAACCATTATGCCTGTAGCACAATCTGTAAATGCCTCTTCCTCAACATTGCCGCCCTTAACAACCTCAATGATTGGAAGGTCAAACTTTTTAGCAAACTCCCAGTCACGAGTATCGTGAGCAGGAACAGCCATAATTGCACCTGTACCATATGATACAAGTACATAGTCAGAAATGAAAATAGGAATTTCTTTATTATTAACAGGATTAATAGCCTTTACGCCATCAAGCTTAACACCTGTTTTTTCTTTAGCTACTTCAGTTCTCTCAAAGTCAGACTTACGAGCAGCCGCAGCCTGATATTCACGGATTTCATCCATATTTGAAAGTCTGTCAGCCCATTTCTCAATAAGCGGATGCTCAGGAGAAATAACCATATATGTAGCACCATAAAGAGTATCTGCTCTTGTAGTGTAGATAGTAAGAGTATCGCCTGTAGTTGTTTCAAAATCAACTTCAGCACCTGTACTTCTGCCAATCCAGTTAATCTGCTGTGCCTTAACTCTGTCGGGATATTCAACAAGGTCAAGGTCATTTATAAGTCTGTCTGCATACTCAGTAATTTTAAGCATCCACTGAGATTTTACCTTATGCACAACCTCACTGCCGCAACGCTCACAAACACCGTTTACAACTTCTTCGTTTGCAAGTACGCACTTACAAGAAGTACACCAGTTTACATTCATCTCTTTTTTGTATGCAAGACCCTTTTTAAAGAGCTGAATAAAAATCCACTGTGTCCACTTATAGTACTCAGGGTCAGTAGTATTAATCTCTCGGCTCCAGTCAAAAGAAATACCAAGGGACATAATTTGCTTTTTAAATCTTTCGATATTGTTCTTTGTAACAATTTCGGGATGAATGTGATTCTTTATAGCATAGTTTTCAGTTGGAAGACCGAAAGCATCCCAACCGATAGGATAAAGAACATTATAGCCCTGAAGTCTGCGTTTTCTTGCAACAGTATCAAGACCTGTATATGGACGAGGATGTCCTACATGAAGACCCTGTCCTGACGGATATGGAAACTCGATAAGAGCATAAAACTTTTCCTTGCTTGTGTCGTCAGTTGCATGGAATACACCCTTTTCTTCCCAAATTTTTTGCCATTTTTCCTCAATAGGTTTATGAATATATTTCAACCTGAGTCCTCCTCAAAATTAATCTACTATACCTGTAAGGTCAACAGGAGTGCCATCCTGCCATAATCTTTCCAGATCATAAAAATCTCTTGCTTCGTCAGAAAACACATGAACAATAACATCAATATAATCAAGCAAAATCCAAGTATTTGAGCGATAGCCCTCAACATGGCTTACAGAAACGCCTGATTTATCAAGCTGATATTCAACCTCATCTGCAAGAGCCTTTACATGAGTTGAGCTTGTACCTGTAGCAATTACCATATAGTCGGCAATTACCGAAACAGAACCGATTTCGAGAATCTGTATATCAAGACCTTTTTTACTGCTGATTGCCTTTGCGGCAAGTACAGCCTGTTCATAAGATGTCATAGTGACATTCCTTTCATTTTAGTTTTCGTGTTGCCTCACTAAGAATTATATCATTATAGCAAGCAAGTGCATTGGGGTGAATTGTCATTTCACGCTTAGATAAATCCTTTAGTGTAAATTTAAGTCCGTAAAGCATTGCCGCTTCAAGACTTTTTTTAGATTTTTTTCTCATAGTTGCAACACCATTATATGTTCGCTCCTCAGAGGTAAAATCAGCAACAAAAATAATTTTTTCAAGAAGCGACATATTAGCTCTGCCTGTTGTATGATAACGGACAGCGTTTAAAATATCTTCATCCTTAATACCAAGAACTTCTTCAATATATATACTACCGCTTATACCATGCCAAAGCTTTGATGAATTTTTTTCTATATTATCTAAAATTATACCACTATTAAGCATAATTTGCAACTGTTCTTCTTTTGGAGTTTCTTTTGTAATATCGTGAAGAATACCTGCAAGGGCGGCTTTTTCTTCATCGCATCCAAAAATTTTTGCAAGTCGTTTTGCTTCTTTTGAAACATTTACGCTGTGAGTATATCTGTATTCACTCATTCTCGGCTTGATTATCTGTTTATAATCATTTGCTTTCAAACAAATCACATCCGATATAAATTATTCTTTTCTATATAATCTAAAACATTCTCATCAATTAAAGACTTAATAATATTTTTGTTATTGATATTATCCCTGATTTGAGTTGAAGAAACCTGTTTTACTGAATTAGGAAGAATAACAGCTTTTGCCCCCATTGGCTGTATAACAGAGGAATAATAGCTTTGCAAATCTGCAATATTGCTTTCATCTCTGGGGATAGCAATAATGTTTGAAAGAGAGAATATTACTTCCGGATTCTTCCAGCTATGAAGGGACAAAAACATATCTGCCCCCATAATAAAATACAGCTCGTCATCAGGATAAATTTCTTTGAAATAAGAAAGTGTTTCGTAGGTATAGCTTTTACCCTTTCGTCTAATTTCAACATCCGATACCTCAAAGCCCTTAATACCATTTGATGCAAGGCTACACATTTTAAGCCTGTGCGATTCATCGGCAAGATGTTTATTGGATTTATGCGGAGGAGTGCAAGTTGGAACAAGAATAATTTTGTCAAGCTGCACCTCGTTTTTGCAATACTGTGCAAGCATAATATGACCATTATGAATAGGGTTAAAAGTACCGCCTAAAATACCTATTCTGCTCATTTCTTTTTACTTTTTGGTAATACAATAACAGGCTTTTCAGGATTTGGTCTATAAAGTACAAACTTTGAACCAATTACCTGAACTACATCTGCATTGCATTTTTCTGCAATGACTTCGGCTGCTTCTCTTGATGAATAAGCACTGTTTTCAAGCACCTTACCTTTGATAAGCTCACGAGCGGTGAGTGCTGTATCAGCCTGCATAATAATATTATCTGTAATTTCGCCCTTACCAACAATCAGTATTGTTTCAATTGAGTTTGCAAGACCTCTAAGGTAAGCACGCTGTTTACTTGTCAACATATAAATTATCCTTTCGGGTTATTTTCAAAATATTTTTCAAGCTCTGCTTTTAACATTCTCAAAGCCTGTCCTCTGTGGCTTATTGCATCCTTTTCCTGTGCAGAAATCTGAGCATAGCTTTTGCCATTTACAAAAAAGACAGGGTCATAACCAAAGCCACCATCACCATAAGGCTCAAATGCAATTTCACCGTTACATCTTCCCTCAACCTGAATTTTTTCTCCATTAGGAAGAATACAGCAAATTGATGAAGTAAAATGAGCTGTTCTTTTTTCCTTTGGAACATCTTTCATTTCATCAAGCAGCTTAAGATATTTTTCTTCGTCTGTAGATTTTTCACCTGCATATCTTGCAGAATAAACTCCCGGTCTGCCGTCAAGTGCATCTACCGATAAACCTGAGTCATCGGCAACTGCAGGCAAGCCTGTTTTTTTAAATGCCGCATCAGCCTTTAAAAATGCATTTTCTGCAAAAGTAGTGCCTGTTTCTTCTACTTCATCAAGACTTACTCCTGCTTCCTTAGCAGAAACAGCAGAAATTCCGAGAGGCTTTAATATTCTTTCAAGCTCAGCAAGCTTTTTTAAATTGTTTGTAGCAATAATAAATTTCATTTTGTATCCTCTTAGTTTTTAGCAAAAAGTGCCTTTGAAAATGCATCTGAATCAAATGGCTGTAAATCGTCAATCTGCTCACCGACACCGATATATTTTACCGGAATACCAAGACCCTCTTTAATAGCAAGCACTACGCCACCCTTAGCAGTTCCGTCAAGCTTTGTAAGAACAATACCTGTAATACCTGTTGCTTCTTTAAACTGCTGAGCCTGATTAACGGCATTTTGACCTGTTGTAGCATCAAGCACAAGAAGCTTTTCTTTTGATGCTTCAGGAAGCTCTCTGTCGATAATTCTGTTAATTTTTGCAAGCTCATCCATAAGATGTTTTTTATTATGAAGTCTGCCTGCTGTATCACAAATGATAATATCAGCATTTCTTGCCTTAGCCGCAGAAATAGCATCGTATACTACAGCCGCAGGGTCACTACCCTCGCTCTGCTTAATAATCTCGCATTTACTGCGTTGAGCCCAGATATCAAGCTGGTCAATAGCAGCCGCACGGAAAGTATCTGCAGCCGCAAGTACAACCTTTTTGCCTTGCTTTGTAAAGCTGTTGGCAAGCTTTCCGATAGTTGTAGTTTTACCTACACCGTTTACACCTATTACAAGGATAATTGAAGGCTTAGTTGAAATATCAAGCTCTTCGCCACCCTTTAGCATTTCAGAAACAGTTTCTTCAAGCAAGGTATGAATCTGGCTAGGGTCTTTAATACCTTCGCTCTTTACTCTTGCTCTTAATTCGTTACAAATTTTTTCAGCAGTAGGAACACCAACATCACCCATTACAAGCAATTCTTCAAGTTCTTCAAAAAGCTCTTCATCAATTTTTGTAAAGGATTTGAGCATTGAGTCAATTTGACCTACAACAGCATCACGAGTCTTTTTTAAGCCTTCTTTAATTTTACTAAAAAATCCCATATAATCAGTCCTTTTTATAAAACTTTCAATACAATACTATTTAACCTCAACACCAAGCTTTGCGGCAATTTCGGTAGAACGAAGTTCCAAAAGCTTTGAAATACCTTCATCCTGCATAGTTACACCGTAAAGCACATCGGCTTCTTCCATTGTACCACGACGATGAGTAATTAAAATAAACTGAGTTTTGTCACTCATTCTTCTAAGGTAGCTTGCAAAACGATAAACATTAACATCGTCAAGTGCCGCCTCAATCTCGTCCATAACACAAAACGGTGCAGGTCTTACCTTCATTATAGCAAAATACAATGCAATTGCAACAAGTGCTTTTTCACCACCCGAAAGAGCGTCCAGATGAACTACTATCTTTCCGGGAGGATGAACAACAATATCAATACCACTTGTTAAAATATTTTCAGGGTCAGCAAGTGACAGCGAAGCTGTACCGCCACCAAACAATTCCTTAAAGGTATAAGTAAAGTTTTTATTAATCTGGTCAAAGCTTTCGACAAATACTTCTTTCATCTGCTTTGTCAGGTCAGTTATAAGTCGTTCAATTTCTTTTTTAGATTTTTCAACATCGTTTACCTGAACGCTCATAAATTCGTATCTTTCAGATACTTCTTTATACTCTTCAATAGCCGATACATTTACATTGCCGAGTGACTTAATTTTTTGTTTAAGTTCGTTGAGTCGCTTTTGAGCTTGAGGAGCATCTTTAATTTCAATAGCAATTTCTTCTGCCTCTCGTTTTGTAAGCTCGTACTCTTCCCACAGCTTTGAAATGATATTGTCGTACTGGTTTTGAAGATTGATTTTTCTTTCTTCAAGTCGTGCAAGCTCTCTGCCTGTGGTTTCACGCTCAGAAGTCTTATCACGCTCAAAATTACGAATTTCAACACTACGCTTTTCAAGAATATTGCGTTGTGAATTAATTTGTTCTATCTGCTTATTAAGCAATTCTGTTTCGGATAATAAAGCATTAATCTCGTTATTATAATCCTCAATATTACGCTGAATCTGAGCAATCTGAGATGAAAATGCAGAAATTTGAGCGTTAAGCTCAGATTTGCGTTCATTATTATTGAGCCCTGAATTTTGAGCATAAACAATTTCGGAATTTAGAGCATCAATATCTTTTTGTGCTGTTACTATTTCAAGTCTGAGGTTTTGAAGCTGTGAAGAAAGCGCCTCCCTCTTTTGAGTAAGCTGAGCACGATTGCCTGTTACCGCATTAACCTTTTCTTCAGCTTCGGCAATTTTTATATTAAGCTCAGTTAGCTGTTGCTTTGCTTTCATTTTATCTGAATTAAGCACATTAATTCTATTTTGACAATCTGTAATTTCTTTATCAGAATTACTCAGCATAAGCTCAGAATTATGAAGCTCGTTTTTACAAGCAGTTTTTTCTGCCTGTAATCTTACAAGCTCCTGCTGAGTATTGGAAAGGTCGGCTCTTGTGCCAAGAAGTGCGGCTTCAACCGACGCATACTCCTGAGAAAGCATAAGACTTGCATTTTCTGCTTCTTTTGCTTTTTCCTGCAATTTTGCAGTCAAATTCTTAAGTTCTTCAATTTCAGATGCACGGCTAAGTAGTCCGGTATTTTTATTAAGTGAACCACCTGTCAACGAACCGCCGGCATTAA
Organism: Ruminococcus sp.; assembly: GCA_036310085.1. Lineage (GTDB taxonomy): Bacteria > Bacillota > Clostridia > Oscillospirales > Acutalibacteraceae > Ruminococcoides. Next base: position 84,337 of record JAXJSN010000074.1, on the reverse strand, counting down.
CCACCTGTCCGTCTAATGTAACAATTTTAAATCGGTAAGAATATTTTTTTGCAATTGCGGTAGCACAGTTAAGGTCTTCTGCAATAACTATTTTGCCAAGCAAAGAATACAATACTCCGTTAAACTTTTGTTCACAAGAACAAAGCTTTGCCGCAACTCCGACAAAACCATAGCAGTCCTCAAGACCGTTTTCGTTAAGCTCACGAGCCTTAATTGTATTGAGTGGTAAAAATGTTGCTCTACCGCCATCAATCGACTTTAAGTATCGAATAGCTTGCTTTGCATCTTCTTCGGTTTCAGTAACAATATTTTGCATTGCACCGCCCAGTGCGGTTTCAATAGCAACTCCATACTGTTTAGGTACAGAAATTACTCTGGAAACAGGGCCATAAATACCCTTGACCTTTCCGTGGTGAGTGGCATTGACAATAATTTTTACTGATTTTGAAAAGCCTTCGAGATTACGCTCTAAGTTTTCGAGAAAGCTGATTTTTCTTAAATGCTCTTTTACATCAAGCATAAGTCTGTCGCTTTCGTTTTTCATTTCATCACGCTTTTTCAAACGAGATGAAAGCTTTAATTCAAGCCCCTGTATTGTATTATTAATTGAAGCAATTTTATTTTCGGTTTTCTCAATTTTTAAATTATAATTCTCAAAAATTTCTTTAAGTTCTTCAACCTGATTCTTTTTATCAGCCTTAGTCGCTTCAAGCACTTCAATTCTTGAGGTAAGCTCCGAAATTGTACCTTCAGCTGTCATATCAATTACTCTTGCATCAGCTGATTTTGATGTAAGAACAGAAAGCTCAGCTGTAATCTCCTGTAATACATCACCGCTTTTGCTTGAATCCATATTAATAAGATTAAGCTTTTCGGAAAGCTCACTATAATTTTTCTGCTTAGCGATAATTTGGTTATCAAGCTCATTTACTCTGTTTTGCTTTTCTGCAATTGTGGTTTCGAGCTGAGATGCATTTATCTCTGCCTGAGATATTTCATTTTTTATACGCTGAATATTTTCGTTATGATGAAGAATATCGTTTTCTGCTACAGATACAAATGAACGCTTTTCAGAAACCTTATACTCTCTTTCAGAAATTTGAGAACGGATACTTTCAAGCTTTACGGAAAATTCACCGTTTTTGCGATAAATTTCTTCTGATTCAATCTGAATATCTTCAAGTGCTTTTTCGGCGTCATCATACTGAGAACGAGCAATAGAGATTTTTTCATCCTGATTTTTAATATCAGCCTGAGATTTATCAAGGGTTATAAGCCAAAGTGCAATTTCAAGTCCACGCTTTTCTTCTGAATAAGTTAAAAACTGCTGTGCTTTTTCTGATTGCTTTTTTAGAGGGCCGACACGCTCCTCAAGCTCGGTAACAATGTCACGAAGTCTTAACAGATTATCTTCGGTATTTTTGAGCTTTCGTTCAGCCTCTATTTTTCTGTATCTGTAACGAGATATACCTGCGGCTTCTTCAAAAATTTCTCGTCTGTCTTCACTCTTTGAAGCCACAATGCTGTCGATTTTACCCTGTCCAATCATTGAGTAACCATCTCTGCCCAGACCGGTATCCATAAACAGCTCATTAATATCTTTAAGTCTTACAGCGGCTTTGTTTATAAGATATTCACTTTCACCGCTTCGGTAATAGCGTCTTGTAATCGCTACATCGTCACCATTAAAAGCAAGGACTCTGTCTGAATTATCAATATTAAGTGTAACCTCAGCATAGCCCTGTCGTTTTCGTTTATCGGTGCCGTTAAAAACGACATCCTCCATTTTTGAACAACGCAGACTTTTCGGTGACTGCTCGCCAAGAACCCAACGGATGGCATCACTTGTATTACTTTTGCCTGAACCGTTAGGACCTACAACCGCAGTTATTCCCTGTTCAAAGGATAATTTAGTTTTATCGGGAAAAGTCTTGAATCCCTGTATTTCCAAAGATTTTAAACGCATCCAAAAACTCCTATTTTATGTACAAATCGTATTTTCCGAGAGAATTGTCAATCTCGGTTTTTATATTATAACCATACTTGTTAAGCTGTGTTATATTTGACTTTTTTTGTCCCAAAAGCTTAGACAATGATTTTTGATTAACACATACGGTTAAATTTTTATTCTCTGTAGTTCCAGCCACTAAAATTAACTTGTCCAGAAAAATTTTATTTTCGCACAGTTCCTTAAAAGCGGGGTGATAATTATTACCTAAGCTATTATTAATAAGGCTGTCAGAATAATGAAGTCCAAGTCGTATAATTTTGATATTTTCATTTTCAAACATCAAAATAAGCTTTGCACAAAGGCTTACCGATTCTTCAAGCGTATAAGGAACAAAACTACCGTTATTATAGTAATCGGCTAAATCGGTATCCTTCATAACTATGGTTGGATAAATCCTTACAGTATCAGGCTTTAGCTGGATAAATTTTTCAGCAGTGTATATATCCTTATTAAAATCAGATTTATACAAGCCTGTCATCATCTGCAAACCAAAAGATAAGCCGTATTGTTTTATCAACTCTGAAGCTTTTACAATGTCACCTGCACTGTGCCCTCTTTTGTTTGCCAAAAGAACTTCGTCATCCATTGATTGAGCACCCAGCTCGATAGAAGTGACCTTGTAAAATTTCAGAATATCTAGAATTTCTGTATTTATGCAATCGGGTCTTGTTGAAATACGAATACCCATAAATTGGTCTATATAACTTTTTGTCGCATCAAGCAGACTTATCATATAATCTCTGTCAATTGCGGTAAAACTACCACCAAAAAAAGCTATTTCTGCATTTTTCGCATTATCTCCCAAATCGGATACAGCTTTTTCAAGAATACTGCATACATCGGTAAAATCGGGCTGATAAGCCTGACCTGTTATATTTTTTTGATTGCAAAAACTACATTTATTCGGACATCCGTTATGCGGAATAAATATAGAAACATTACTGTGCTTAATAACCCATCAGCTCCAATGCTTCTCTTGCCGCCTGCTGTTCAGCTTCTTTTTTACTTCTTCCGCCACCCTTGCCGATAACATTGCTGTTAAGGTGAACCTCAACAACAAAATGCTTGTTATGGTCAGGACCTTTTTCATCAACAACTACATATTCAAGCTGTTCTCCCGGATTTTTCTGAATTATCTCCTGCAGAGTTGTTTTGTAGTCATTGATAGGCTTCTTTTTAGTATTTTTAATTGCCGGAATGACAAATTTAAGAATATGTGCAGAGGCAGGCTCTATTCCACCGTCTATGTAAATTGCCGCAATCAAAGCTTCAAATGCATCAGAAAGAATTGACGGACGATCTGAACCGCCATTATGTCTTTCGCCCTTGCTGAGAATAAGATGATTACCGAGATTAATTTGCTTTGCAAAACCATATAATGACCTTTCACAAACAAGAGAAGCTCTTAACTTTGTAAGCTCACCCTCGGGAAGCTCTGGGCAATTTTTAAAAATGTAATCCGATACAACAATTGATAAAACTGCATCGCCCAAAAATTCGAGTCGCTCATTATATTTTATATGCTGTGCCTTATGCTCATTAGCATATGAAGAATGTGTTAAAGCAACCTTTAGCAAATCAGGATTTTTGAATTTATATCCGATTCTTTTTTCTAAAACTTCCATTATAATACTCCCAAATTATCGCAAAGCTTCTGAAATTGTATCAATAGCTTTTCCGTTTACATAATCAATAGTAAGGCGAATTGCATTTTTAATAGTTTTAGCTTTTGAGCTTCCGTGAGCTTTAAAAACAGGCTTAGAAGCACCAAGTATAGCCGCACCGCCATAGTAATTATAGTCAAACTGTTTTTTCATATCTTTAAGGTCGCTCATAACAAGACCTGCCGCAAGCTTATTTTTTACATTTTTTGAAAAAATGCCCTTAATCTGGTCCATCAAAACAATTGCAACACCTTCGTAGGTTTTAAGAATCATATTGCCGATAAAGCCGTCGCAAACAACTACATCGCAAACGCCTTCGGGAATATTCTGCCTTCAACATTACCTACAAAATTTAAATCGCTGTTCTTTAAAAGCTCGTATGTATTACGATAAACCTCTGTACCCTTATGCTCCTCAGTACCAACATTTGCAAGTCCTACTCTGGGATTATTAATCCCCATAACCTTTTCCATATAAACTGAACCCATAAGAGCAAACTGATAAAGCACCTCAGGGCGACACTCAAGATTAGCACCACCGTCAACAAGCATAAAGCAACCTGTTTTTGACGGCAATACAGGAGCAAAAGCCGGGCGTTTAATTCCCTTGATTCTTTTAACTGCAAGAGTTGCTCCAACACACAAAGCACCGCTGTTACCGGCACTTACAAATGCATCGCCATTACCCTCGTTCAAAAGACGAAAGCCTACTGCCATTGAGCTGTCCTTTTTTGACTTTAATACAGAATCAGCCTCATCGTCCATAGTAATTACCTGTGAACAGTTTTCGATAAAAATTCTGTTTAATGATATAGAATTTTCCGCAGCGACAGATTTAATGGTTTTTTCGTCGCCTGTAAGAATTATATCAATACCGTATTCATTAACGGCATCAGCACAACCCTTGATTATTTCAAGTGGTGCATTATCTCCGCCAAATGCGTCAACCACAATTTTCATAATAATTATACCTCTAAATTTTCATTGATAAAATTATCAAGACTTTCAATAGCTCTTTGAGCATATGCCGCACCTCGCTCTTTTTTGTCACGAGGTCTGTTATCAAGCTCAGGTAAAACACCAAAGTTTGCACCCATAGGCTGAAATTTTTCAACTGTTGGGTCGGAAATATATCCTGCAAGAGCACCCATCATTGTATCTTTAGGCAAAATTAAAGTCTCTTTACCCTGCAAAACTCGACAGGCATTTATACCTGCAAGTATTCCTGATGATGCAGACTCCATATAACCCTCAACACCTGTTATTTGTCCTGCAAAGAAAAGTTTATTATTTTCTCTTACAGAATAATCACCGTTGAGTACTCTTGGAGAATCAAGAAAAGTATTTCTGTGCATTACTCCGTAACGAACAAAATCCGCTCTATGTAATGCAGGAATAAGAGAAAATACTCTTTTTTGCTCAGGAAACTTTAGGTTAGTCTGAAAACCTACAAGATTGTACATAGTGCCAGCTGAGTTTTCTTTTCTTAGCTGTAAAACAGCCCACGGTCTGTGACCTGTTTTTGGATTTGTAAGTCCGACAGGCTTCATAGGTCCAAATCTTAAAGTACCCTCTCCACGCTGAGCCATAACCTCAACAGGCATACAACCCTCGTAAACCTTAGGATTGCTAACATCAAAGTCGTGGAGCGGTGCTCTCTGAGCATTTACAAGCTCATTATAGAAAATCTCGTACTCCTCTTTATTCATCGGACAATTTATATAATCGTCGCCATCACCTTTGCCGTATCGAGAAGCACAAAAAGCAAATTCCATATCTATGCTCTCAGTTGAAACAATCGGAGCGGCAGCATCAAAGAAAGATAATGAATTTCCAAATTTACTGCTTATTGCCTCTGCCAAAGGATCGGAGGTAAGCGGACCGCTTGCAATTATAGTAATTGCATCGTCGGGAATTTCGGTAAGCTCTTGAGTAATAACTTCTATATTTTCGTTCTGACGAATTCCGTCAGTAATCATCTGTGCAAAAAGCTGTCTGTCAACTGCCAAAGCACCGCCTGCAGGAACCTTGCATTTATCCGCACACTTCATCAAAAACGAATCAAAATGACGCATTTCCTCTTTAAGAAGTCCTGCCGCGCTCTCTTGTCGCATAGCTTTAAGTGAATTTGAACACACAAGCTCACCAAACAAATCGGAATGATGAGCCGGTGTTTTTTTTACAGGCTTCATTTCATAAAGCCTTACTTTTATTCCTCTTGAAGCAATCTGCATTGCGGCCTCACAGCCCGCAAGCCCTGCACCTATTACATTTATATACATTATTTATCATCCAAATCAATGCTCTTTGTAAATCCGCAACCATCCTTTGCACAGTAGAGTGATGGCTTTTTGCCTTTTTTGACAAATAAAATATCTCCGCACTGAGGACATCTTTCATTTGTCGGCTCACTCCAGCTTACAAAATCACATTCGGGATAATTTGAGCATCCATAAAATATTCTTTTTGTTTTTGTACGCTTTACAATTACATCGCCGCCGCATTTAGGGCAATTAACGCCTGTTTTTTCTACATATTTAACTATGTTTTTACATTCTGGATAACCCGGACAAGCGATAAATTTTCCGTATCTGCCGACCTTGACAACCATTTTTTTGCCGCACTTATCGCAGACAATATCGGTTTCGTCTTCTTTAAGCTGAATTTTGACACCCTCCATCTCAGTCTTAGCCTTTTTAAGAGTTTTGTCAAAATCACCGTAGAAATCATCAAGAAGTGCAACCCACTGTTCGTTGCCGTTTTCAACCTTATCAAGGTTTTCTTCCATCTGAGCTGTAAACTTAACATTTACAATCTTAGGGAAACGCTCCTTCATAAGCTGAGTCGAAACCTCGCCAAGCTCAGTAGGTATAAGAGTTTTACCCTCTCGTCTTACATATTCACGGCTTGTAATAGTTGTAATAGTAGCCGCATAAGTAGACGGTCTGCCTATTCCATACTCTTCAAGTGCCTTGATTAATGAAGCCTCGGTATATCTAGCAGGTGGCTGAGTAAAATGCTGATTCTTTTTAAGCTCCTTACATTTTACCGGCATATCCTTTTCGATTGGCGGAAGCTGAGTTGACTTTTCTTCTTCCTCGTCCTTACTTTCAACATATAAAGTTGTAAAGCCGTCAAAGTCAACACGATAACCTGATGCCTTGAAAGTGTAACCGTTAGCCTCAATATCAGCCTGAGTTGTTTTTTGAATACAATCAGCCATTTGAGATGCGGTAAATCTGTTCCAGATAAGCTTGTAAAGCTTATATTGGTCAGAAGTAAGGCTATCCTTAATTTTATCAGGATGCAAGTCAGGCATTGAAGGTCTTATAGCTTCGTGTCCGTCCTGTGCATTGTTTTTAGTTTTAAATACTCTTGGCTTTGACGGAAGGTAAGCTTCACCGTAAGCCTGAGCGATATACTTTTTAGCTTCTTCACTTGCAAATTCAGAAATTCTAAGCGAGTCAGTTCTCATATAGGTTATAAGACCTGTTGCACCCATATCCTGAATTTCTACACCCTCGTAAAGTTCCTGAGCAACCTTCATTGTTCTTCTTGATTGGAAACCGAGTTTTCTGGAAGCTTCCTGTTGTAATGTAGAAGTGATAAATGGCGGTGCAGGTGATCTTCTTCGTGTTCCGTTTTTAACCTTTGTAATTACATATTCGGCACCTTCAAGATCAGCTTCAATTTTATCTGCCTGCTCCTGATTTTCTACCTTAATTTTTCCGTTTGCATCAGAATAAAGAGTTGCCGCAAAAGACTTTCTGCTACCCTTTGGAATAAACTTTGCATCTATTGTCCAATATTCTTCAGGCTTAAACTTTCTGATTTCTTCTTCCCTATCAACAATAATTCTTACTGATACAGACTGAACTCTGCCGGCGGAAAGACCTCTTCTGATTTTTTGAGATATAAACGGACTAAGCTTATAGCCCACAAGTCTGTCTAAAATTCGTCTTGCCTGCTGAGCGTCAACCAAGTCAATATTAATTGAGCGTGGATTGCTCATACCATTTGTAACACCGGCTTTTGTAATTTCGTTAAACTCAACTCTTTTACAATAATCCTCAGGCAAGCCGAGAATATACGCAAGGTGCCAGGAAATAGCCTCACCCTCTCTATCAGGGTCGGTTGCAAGGTATATATTTTCGCTTTTTTCGGCAAGTGCTTTAAGCTCATCTACAAGCTTTTCCTTACCTTTAATAATTTCATATTTCGGGGTAAATTTTTTCTTTATATCAACACTCAGTCTTGCTTTAGGAAGGTCACGAACATGACCCATTGACGCAACAACCTCGTAGCCACTACCTAAATATTTTTTAATTGTTTTAGCCTTAGCAGGAGACTCCACAATTACCAAATCTGACATTTCAGACCTCCGATTAATTTCTGATATACTTTCTTCCCTGTAAAGCCTTAACTACGCCTGCCATTTCAAGCTCGGTCATAGCGGTTAAAACTTTAAATACAGGAATTTGTAAATCACTTGATATTCTATCTATATGAACAGGCTCGCAGCTTATGTACTCATAAATCTGCTGTGCTGTATCTGACAAATTTAAATCTATTTTATTCTTTATATTATTGTTATGAACCTTTTCTTTATTCTTCTTAACCGATGTTACGGTGTTAATATTTTTATTATCTTTTATCTTATCTTTATTATTTGGTTTATTAGATTTTAATTTTCCTTTTACGGGAACCGCCTTTATATCTTCAAGAGATATATTATCAAAATCTACGCTGTCATCGGTTACATAAAGGTTATCAAATTCAACCAGAATATCCATAAAATCCGTTACCGGAACGGCTATTCCGTCTTTAATCAGTTTATTAGACCCCTCATTTTCAGGGGCATTATTACCAATTAGGGCAAAAACAGTTTTTCCCTGTTCTCCGGCAATTCCTGCGGTTATTAGCGAACCGCTTTTTATTCCTGCCTGAATAACGAGCAAACCATCAGAAAAAGCAGAAATAATTCTGTTTCGGGCAGGAAAATGATAATTTTTAGGTGGCGTATCGGGAGGATATTCCGAAACAACCGCACCGCGTCGAGTTATAGTCTGACGCATATCTTCATTTTGAACTAAATAAGGATAATTTATGCCACAGCCAAGAACACACACAGTTACTCCATCGGTAGCAAGTGCACCTCTGTGAGAGGCACAATCTACTCCTAATGCACCTCCGCTGATAATTGCAACTCCGTATTTAGCAAGTGCATAACCTATTTTATAAGAGTTAGAAATTCCATAATTTTCGGCACGGCGAGTGCCTACTATACCTATAGTAAGCCTGTGGTCAATATCAGGTAAATTTCCGCTTACATAAATAAGAGCGGGCGGAGCTTCAATATTATAAAGGCAATCAGGATACTTTTCATCATCAATACAAATAATTGAGTAGTTAAGCTCAACGCAACGATTGATTATTGCATTTGTATCATCTAAATGCTTTTTACTCATTTTTTGAATTTCGTTTTCAGTTAAAAAACCGCAAAAACGCCACTCTGTTTCTCCGCCATTGTAAAACTTTGACACATCATTATAAAGCTCGAATATTCTTTTAATTTTAGGGTTATTATACCCAAGTGTCATAGTAAGCCATATCCAGTAGCTTGCATTTACAGAAATCATTTTACCATTTCCCACATTATTATTGATGCGGCAACAGAAGCGTTAAGCGATTCTGCTTTACCGTTCATCGGAATAGTTATGCGTTGATTACACTTAGCAATAGTTTCGGGTTTAAGTCCGTTACCCTCATTACCAATAACAGCCATACAAGAGCCGCTAAAATCAACCTCAGTTAATTTTTGGGCATTGTCAATAACAGCTGCAAAGGTTTTTAAATCATTATGACTATCAATAAAATCACAAATAGAGGTTGTTCTTAGAAAAGGGAGTCTAAAAACAGCACCCATACTTCCTCTTACAACCTTTGGACTATAAATATCACAGCAATCCTCAGACAAAACAACGCCGTTTATGCCAAAAGCCTCGGCAGTACGCAAAATCGTGCCAAGGTTGTTAGGGTCTTGCACATTATCAAGTCCCAAAAATTTGCTGTTATTTTTTATTGTATCAAACTCACAGTTTTTGTCAAGTATTTTTATAACACAAAGGAAGCCTTGCGGTGTTTGTGTGTCGCTTATTAAGGAAAAAACTGAAGGATTTACGATAATAGTTTTATTTGCGGCATTTGAAAGCTTGTTAAATTCTTCTGAATATTTATCTCGGGCATTTTCGGTAGAAAAAAATATATCTATAGTTGCATTGCTTAAAAAAGCATCCATACAAACTCGTACACCCTCAGCAATAAACGCAGAGCTTTCTCTGCGATACTTAGCACTTTTTTTAAGCTTTATTGTATTTTTAATATTAACATTATCTTTGCTTGTTACTATAAGCATAGCTACTCCCTAAAACAGCAAATGCGTTTGGGAAAACCCAAACGCAATTACATTTAATTTTAATTAAGCGTTTTTAGCCTGTTCAACAAGAGCTGTAAATGCAGCAGGATCAGCAATTGCAATCTCTGAAAGCATCTTACGGTTTAAAGCAATATCTGCCTTCTTAAGACCGTTCATAAATGTTGAATAGTTTGTACCATTAGCCTTGCAAGCTGCAGAAATACGAGTAATCCAAAGACGACGGAAATCTCTCTTTCTCTGCTTACGACCGATATATGCATAATTGCCAGACTTCATAACAGCCTGTTTAGCCATTTTAAAATGTCTGGATTTTGCACCCCAGTAACCTTTAGCAAGTTTTAATACTTTCTTTCTTCTTTTGCGAGTCATCATCGCGCCTTTTACACGAGCCATTTTATGTTACCTCCGAATATATAAAAGTTAAAGTGCTATTATTTGTAAGGAATGAGGCGTTTAACCTGAGCTACATTTGTTACATCTGTAACTGCAGTCTGACGAAGACCTCTCTTACGCTTACTTGTCTTCTTATTAAGAATGTGGCGCTTGTTAGCATGAGCACGGATAACTTTACCGTTCTTAGAAAGTTTAAAACGTTTTTTAGCACCGCTGTGAGTTTTAATTTTAGGCATTTTAGTGTCCTCCTTAGCTTTAATTACTTATTAGACTTTGGCGCAAGAAACATAAGCATATTGCGGCCTTCAAGTTTTGCAGGCTTTTCAACAACAGCTGTTTCGCTACAGGCTTCAGCAAAACGATTCATAATCTCGATGCCGATTTCCGGATGACCCATTTCACGACCACGGAAACGAATTGAAACCTTTACTTTATCGCCATGTTTGATGAATTTTAGAGCGTTATTAAGCTTTGTGTTAAAGTCGTGAGTGTCAATATTAAGTGATAAACGCACTTCTTTAATATCAACAACACGCTGATTTTTTCTTGCTTCTTTTTCTCTTTTTGCCTGTTCAAAACGATATTTGCCGTAGTCCATAATCTTACATACAGGCGGATTGCTCTGCGGAGCGATTTTAACCAAATCAAGGTTATTCTGCTCAGCTAACTTAAGAGCTTCCTTAGCCGACATAATACCGAGTTGCTGACCGTCAGAACCTATAATTCTGAGTTCTTTGTCATGGATTTCTTCATTAATCTGAACATTATCTTTCTTGCTGATGGGTAAGCACCTCCAAAGTCCCCTAAAAATAATAAATGCGAACAGAAAAACTCCGTCCGCATAACAATACCAATAACTAATAATAAATATTAAGTAGTATTGACCCGTGCAGACGACACCCCACAGGTGAAAGCATTTCTGCTTTGCTTTATTTTTCTTAAGTATTATATTATATATGTATTAATTTGTCAAGTATTTTATTAAAATAAATTTTATTTTTTCTCAAGATAAATTACAGGGGCAAATTTTTGAGTTAATACAACAAAAACAACACTTAGCAATAAAAATACTATTTGATTTATAAGAATTGATATTACAGTGTTATCAAACAAACCCCAACACACTAAAAGATTATTATATGGAACCGCCATACACCACATAACTATAATCACCTTGCTGACAGTAATTATGCGGGAATCATACGGAGTAATGACTCCGCAAATATACGGAAACAGTTTTTTTATTAACGCAGTAATCGGCATAAGTCCGATATATAAGCCGACAGCAAGCCAAATGCTATATCCGTAATCTAAAAATATATCGGGAAAAGCTTTTTCTAAAATTCTTATTATCGGTATATGAACGCCAAGGTAAAACAAAGTATTTTGTCCGATATATGTAATAAATGGTATTTTAGGAATATATGTTACCAAGAATGTTATCGCTAAAGAAAACGCTATTGCAGTGATATAAAAAAGCAAAACAGATCTTCCGAATTTATTAGCTGTAAGTGAAATTCTTCCGTTATAATAATGCGAATTGTGTCCGATAAAAATTAGCAACGCAACTAACAAAAGTGTATTTTTAACAGAAGAAAATGAAAATTTATTTTTATGAAATTCACTTTTCTTATACCACTCAATAAAGAGATTACCTAAATACATAAAGACAACAGCAGTAAATGCTACATTAAAATGCCAAACTTGATTAACGCCCTTGTCGAGGTATCCTATCACTGCAGAAATCGCAATCATACACAACAATAAAGAGTTGTTGCCCTTAGACAGCTTTATAAAAAAGATATAAAGAACACTTGCCAAGAATAGTACCAATAAAAACCACAAAGCATTTGATGGTGAATTGCAATACAGCTGTCCTGCTAAAATTCCGGTAAAAACACCGGAAACTGTTTGCTCAGAATCAGTAAGAACACGAAAAGCCCAATACCATAAAGGATAACATAACAGATTAAGCCAAAAATATGGCACTATTAGTCTTTTGGCTTGATTTTTCACATAACTCTTTACCGGGATATTCAGTAATTTATTATTGTTAATGGTAAGCCCTGAAATAAAGAAAAACAAAGGCATATGAAACGAATAAATAAAAGACTGTGTTTCTTTAGGAAGAGCGACATGCCCTATTATAACTAATAAAAACGAAATACTTCTAAGTTGGTCAATCCAAATGATTCTTTCCTTTTTTGCCTCCATATTAACCCCCATAAAAACTTTACAGAACAATAGGGTATATCCGAAACATATGCAGATACACCCTGTATATTAATATTTTACTAAATTCAATATAAATTTAAATTAAAGCGAAAAAACTAAAAGTTTAATTCAGAAGTTTACGAGGAAGTAATTCACATAAACTTTTTTAAAATTCCGTTAATAACGGAATTTTATTTTTATTTCATTAAGTTAAAGGGCTTCGCCCTTTAAAATCCCACGAGGGCGTTGCCCTCGACCCATAAACTTTTGAAAAAGTTTAATCAAAACTTTTAGTTTGCAAACCTTCGCTTTAATTTAGTTATTATTTTTATTCTGTAAATACTCTTTCATATCATCATAAATTCTTTTGCAGGATTGCTGATCTGAATAAGCAAAGAAATCATCTGCCCTATCCTTATAGAACGGCTTCATTTCACAGTTATTTTCCATATACTCGCAAAGACAATCAACCATCTGAGTATGCTCTGTACAAATTTCGCCGAATCCCATAGAATCGTAGAAAAATCCTCCCTCTTTGTAATGAGGCGGAAGCTTTGGCGGATGATAATACACCACCGGCTTTCTCATATAAGCAAAGTCAAACTGAACGCCCGAATAGTCGGTAAGCATAAGACTTGACTCGGTAAGTATTTTTTCATAATTAACAGTTGTAGCAGGAATAATCTCTACACCGTCAATCTCAGGATAATCTACAATCTGTGAGCTGATTATCGGATGAAGCAAATAAATAAGCTTGTAGCCTGTTTTTCTTGCAGTTTCAATCAGTTTTTCATCACTCAAAAGCTGATGATATATTTTAAAGTAATTTGTATTTTTAAATTCAGGGTAATAAGGTCTTGATTGCCCCATAACAGGAGGCATTGAAATATATGCACGCCAAGTAGGAGTTATAAGTATTTGCTTTTTATCGTCACTTATAAGTCCGTCATATCTTGGAATACCTGTAAGGCGAAGAATTGATTTATCCTCGTAGCCGTAAATAGGATGCTCAAGATTTTTAATTTCGTACTTAGATGCACAATAATAGCGTTTTGTGTTATTAAATACTCGGTTAAGCTCCTGAGCAAGCTGTTGAACAGATAAGCCGTGCTGAATACAGGTAACATCAGCATGAATAAGGTCTGCAACATATTTTGCCTGAGAATTTGTAATTCCGTTAAACGAATGTACTCCGCCATGAGTTGCAAAAACAACTTCGGCATTAAGATAATAAAGGCGGTTTTTCAATGTGCCAAAATACAACGGCTTAAAGCCCTCTTTTTTAAGTCTTTTGGCATCCTCACAATTTTTGTTAATTACATAAGCAGGGGTGATTCCATCCTTTTGAGAAAGCATATATTTATAAAAATATTCACCGCAATCTCCGCCCTTGTAGAGCTTGTCGTATGTCAGCCATATTCTCTTGTTTTTAAAATATGGTCGTGTAAGCCAGTAAGCAGTTCTTGTAATAAGCATACGCAAGGAGCGTCTTGAACCATGCGACATACCGGCAGCCATAAGAAGCTCTCTTACAAAACGCTTTGTTCCCTTTGTTTTAGAAATAACAAGATCTTTATTTCCGTTTTCAAAGTGAAGAGAGTTACCCTCAGGTGTAAAGTTCCAATATGAATACGATACACCTGTAGAAATTTTAGAAGTATATCTTCTTGTTGTAAAAGGAATAATCACAGAAAATCCCTTATGACAAATAAAGAAGTTAATAACCTGTTTTTTACCGGTTATTTTATCAAAAGGTATTTCAAATTTAAATGTAAATCTTTTATTAGTTGATACACCAAAATATTTTGTATGAGCGTATCTGTAAGTAGGAGTAATTGAAATTTCTTTTCCGTCAAGATAACACTTTAGCTCACAGTTTGACATATCCATAAAATCATCTACAGATGCCTCAAACTGTAATTTGTTATTTTCAAATTCGATAATCTCAATAATCACTCTTAACAGATTAGCTTTCATCATTACTACATCATTGTAGCTTCTGAGAATATTTTTATTATCTAACAAATATTTAGATTCTATATCTGTACCATACTTTGTGTTGAAAAGAGCATAGCAAAGACCCTTTACCATTCTATAAGCCGGTACACCGCTAAGGTTAAAAATTATATTGTCGTCAATCTCAGTAAGAATATCTTTGCACAAGCCTAAAAATGTATCAAAATCATTATCAACAATATGCTTATTGTCGCTGTTTTGATTATATACATATCTCCATTTCAGCTCATACAAAGCTGCATACTGAATAAATGCTTTTGTTTTATTATCCTTTTTATGCTTTTTTACAAGCGGCAAAAGGAAGTTTTCAAGTGAATCGTAATACCAATACTTATGATGTGGCGATAGAAAATTAACTGTATTTGAAACTATCGGATAAGGTGATCTTAAAAACGGAGTACCAATACTTACAAAAGCTTCATCTTTAGAAAGCATTTCATACATACTGTTTTTAAGTGCATCAAGCTTTAATTCATTTTTAATACCAACTTTTTTAAGGGAAGCAGTATTAAATAATACACCTATAGTTTCTGTCGGAACAAGCTCGGGTTGAGTATTTAACTGAATAACATTAACATCAGCCGAAGTATTTTCCTTTGATGCAACCTTTAACTCCTCCTGCAAATTATTATAATCTGGGAGGGCGATTGTTTTTACAGCAATAATACTTTTTGGTTTATCTGAAAAATTCTTATTAAATACTGAATTGACAGCCTTAAAAAAGCCTGCTGAAAAAACATCTCCGCTATTTGCAAAAAGAACATACTCACCTTTTACGGCTTGTAAAGCTTGTGCCTGAGCCTGAGCAGGTTCTGTTTTATATGCATCAATAAATTTTATATTTAAATTTTCAAATCGCTTTAAATCACAACAATCATCTTCTGCTTTAACAAAGTCAAGAACCTTTATTTCAAGCATATCGGCACTAACACCGGTAGCAACTAAACTCTTTAGAGTAATTTCAAGGTCGCTATACATACGGTTATTAGAAATAATAATTGTAATCACAAGTACTCTTCTTTCTATTATAGTTTACTTTCTAAACGAAAGCTGTTATACTCGCCTAAATCTATTTGAACAATATCATGGCTTACATGTCGTTTGCTTACAGGAATCATATTCATATAATCGCCATAGAGATAGGTAAGATATTTATCATATTCCTTAGGTACAGGCATTTTAGTATTTTCAAAATCAACCCATATTGCTTCATCAAGCCACTGAGCAGGAAATGCTCCGTTGCCGATATTTCGTCCCATACTGTCATAAAGATATTTACAATCCTTTTTATCTTTATACAATACCATCAGCTTATTTTGCATAAACTCTAAAAATGACATTGGCAAAACTGCTTTGAGAACATTTGCAACAAACGATGAAGCTTTGCTTCTGCCCTTAACAGGCTTACCTCTCCATTTATCAAGAACAAGCCAACGAAAAGCCGCAGTTAGTCGCATATGAATTTTACTTATAAATTTATTATTAGAAGTTTTATCCTGAGCAAGAACATCAAGAAAAATTCCTTGGTGAAGATAATCAAATCCTGATGTAAATTCCGTAGATAAAATTGTATTGTTAATTCTGATTTTTGTAAAAGGAAAATGATTCGGCTCTTTGCTTTTATAGGACTGATACGAAAATTTGTCGGACAGCTCATTTGGCAAAACCTTAAGGAATTTATCATAATCTTCCCTGAGCATCATAACATCGGCATCGTCGTCCCACGGAATAAAGCCCTTATGCCTTATTGCACCAAGCAAGCTTCCTCCACCTAAAAAATACTTTATGTTATGCTTTTTGCAAATGCGATCTACTTCAAGCAAAAACGCAAGAAGTACATTCTGTATCGCAGAAAGCTTACCGTCGTAAGCATCCTCAAACATAAAAACCTGATTATTATTAAGCCTTTCGTGCTTTGCAATAAGCAAGGCATCTTTAACATCAAGCTGTGCAGACCAACCAAGCTTTTTTAGTTTGTCATTTTTAACAGCACAACCAAAAAGCTCCAAACCATTATCGGAAAGTGAAACTTTGCAATCCTCAAACAGTTCATCAACCACCACAAAAAGCTCATTTAAAGTAACAGGCTTGTCAGCAGATGCATTGAACACGGTATTTTTTTTACCATATATTATTACATAGAAAAGTGCCGTAATAAAATCGTTTATACTAATATAAGAAAGCTTTTTGTTGCTTTTTTTAATATTAAACGAATTTCCGACGGCAATATTATCAACTAAATTATTTATATTTTTTGAGTCAGAAAGTGCACTTAAAAGCATAGCTTTTCTTATAATTTGATAATCAAAGCCGTATTGACAAGCGGCAGAAACAAATAAATTTTCTACGCAACGAACCATTGAAGTTATCAAAGAATCGTCAGAAAAATATTCACATTCAGAAGCCGCAAAGCCCTTTGGCAAAGAACCATAAACAGCGGTATCAGATAACAGAATAAAACTCTTTGGCTTTACTGCTGAAAGTAAATTTACAAGCTTGTCTGCATTTTCAAACAACGATATTGGAGTTTTGGAAAAATGAACATTATCGTAGCTAAGACAATCAGCCTCAATCCAAATATCGACATTTTGCTTGAAATCAAAAAAATTAAAAGCTTTAAAATCGTTTCTGTCTGAAAAATCAGACAGAAACTCAACTTCTTTATAATTATCAGATACTAAATAAATTCTGTTACCAAGCTTTTTTTTATCATTAGCAAAAAGAAACGCTATAATTATTGCTCTTGCAAGCATTGAAGAACCCGAAACAACAATTGTCATATCGGATATTTTATTCAAATTTAAATTTTTTTCACGAAAGACAGCACTTGCCCAATCGTATTCATATTCATTTAATTTTGATTCAAGTAACATTTCAAAAACTCACTGCAAACTCTCAGTTTTCTTCCAAAATGGCTACCGAGCGTTTGATACCCTCTTTAATATCTACAACAGGCTCCCAACCAAGGGATTTAAGCCTTGTATTATCCATAATTTCCGGTGTTGATGATAACGGTGATACTACACGCTCAGGCTCCACCTCATCGGCAGGATTTGCAAAAGAAAGCGACATATTTCTTTCAGGGAATACTTCACAAGCAGTTTTTGCAAAGCCTCTGATTGTAATATCAGATTTCTCATAAGAAATATTATACGCAGTTGCATTTTCGCCCTCGAGGAGAATAGTCAACAAGCCTGTAACTGTATCTGTAACATAGCAAAATGAACGATAAGGTGCACCGTTACTTTTAAGCAAAATATTTTCTTTGCGAACAACATTTGCAATAAACTGTGCCCATACTCTGTCGTCATTAAGACTGCTTGCACCGTAAATATAGCTTGGTCGAGCAATCTTTACATTCATACCATACTGCTTACAATAGCTTGCGGCAAGAGTTTCAGACGCTCTTTTGCCTACTGCATAACAGTTTTTGTATGAAGTAAAATCTATATAACCTGCATCTTCTTCATAAAGCTTATCTTTGCCGTTATAAACCGCACCATAAACCTTAAGACTTGAAATAATAAGAACAGACTTACTATTGCTTTCACGAGCAAAATCAAGCACACTTGATGTACCCAAAAGGTTTGCTTTGATTGTACCTACAGGGTCATTTTCAAACTGAATGTTACTTGCCTGACTTGCGGCATGAATTACATAGTCAGCCTTTTCTGCTTTAATCTGTGATGAAACATCCTGAACACAAAGCTCAAAATCAGCTCTGTTAAGTAAATTACCAAACTTTGCTTTTGCTCTTTCTTCATTTCTGACAAGAGCTGTAACGGTAATATTGTCATTGTATAAATCATTACGAGCAAGTAAGCCTAGAACAAGGTAATAACCTATAAAGCCGCCTGCACCTGTAATAAATACTCTTGAATTTTTAAGCTTTTCCCAATTAAGCTTTGAATCGGCAATCTCACAAACATCTGAATAAACAGATTTTTTTACATTGCTTTTTACATTATAATCCATATTTTAATTCTTCCTTAGCAAATTGCTTATAATTATTATAGTAGAACTGTGAGCGAAGAGTGAGAAGATCCTCAGGGGTTGTTACCTTAATATTGAATCTTTCACCGATAAAAATATGAACCTCTTCACCAAGCTCAATAAACAACTCACTTGATGAAACAGGATTTGTTATACCACGCTTATAAGCTTCATCATGAGCCCATAAAATTCTTTCCATAGTATAACCCTGAGGAGCCTGAGTAATATACATTGTGCTTCTAAGATAGCTTTTTGAACAGCTTTCGCCGTCCTCACTATACAAAACAGAGTCAATACTTGGAGTAACCGGAACTGCAGTTTTATATTTTTTTGTATCCTTAATGCAATTTGTGATAAGCTGTTCTGAAAGCATAGGACGAACACCGTCACAGATAAGGATAATATCTTCAGGATTCTTTGAAAACTCAGCAGTTGCAACTACGCCGTTATGGATAGAGTCAAATCCGTTTTCGCCACCCGGCACAATAGTTTTAACCTTTGGAACATTAAAAGCACGAATAAGCTCTTTAAGATAGCCTATCCACTCCTCTTTACAAGCAATAACAATTGCGTCAACCTTTGGATGGTTAGCAAAATGCTCCATTGTATGAATAATAATAGGCTTACCGCCTACTTCCAAAAACTGCTTAGGCATATCGGAATTTTTCATTCTTGCACCAATTCCGCCTGCAAATAACATTGCTGTTACCATAAGAAATCCCTTTCCTTTCAGAAATAAATTACAAATAAAAATTGAGTTAAATAGCAAAAATTGTATATATGTTAATACATATATTATTATCTTATTGTATCATACCACATTCTGAGTTTTTTTGTCAATACACTTAAAAAGACATTGTACAATTATCTTGAAATCACAATTGTATTATGATAAAATAATACAAAATGGAGTGGTTTATTTGAACAAACAAATATTTAATAATCCTTTTGAAAAATTTGATTTCAAAAAATATCGAGATAAGCAATACTTAAAAAGCGAATCGAACGGACTTGGCTTTTATATTTTTTCGTACACGATGACGATGACTATATCAGCATTCGCAATTATGCTTATAATGTCTTTAATTATGCCAAATAATGATGATTGGACGAATACTACAAGCATTCCAATGTTTTTAATGCAGATATTTTGTGCCGTAATAGCCTCATTCATACCCGGTTTGTTTTATTTTCTTATTTCCAAAAAAAGAATTGCCGATACAATACTTGTAAAACCTATTAAAGCAAGCTACCTTATACCGATAGTCTTTATGGGTATGGCTGTTGCAATGGTTGCAAATATTGCCGCTGATATAGTAAATAATAATTTTGGCATTTTTAATTTAAAAAACACTGTCAGTATGGACAGTTCATCTCAAAGCGTTACTTCTAATATTCTTTATATTATTTCTACCGCACTTGTTCCTGCATTCAGCGAGGAGTTCGCATTTAGAGGAATAGTAATGGGTAGCCTTAGAAAATACGGAGATGCATTTGCTATAATTACATCTGCTGTTATGTTTGGTTTAATGCACGGAAATATAGTTCAAATTCCGTTTGCATTTATTCTGGGCTTGATATTTGGATATGCGGCTTGCAAAACAAATTCAATTGTACCTGCTATTATAATTCATTTTATAAATAACTTTTACGCTGTTATACTTGATATACTTCAATCATCTGAAATATTAAACGAAAGAGATTTTCACGCTGTATATTATTTAATTATTGCGGCATTTTGTCTTTTTGGTGTAATCTCATTTATTTATCTGCTAAAAAAAGACAGAAGCTTTTTCAGAATTTCCGACAAACCTTCCCCCTACTTCAATTCAGATTTCAGACTATCACTTAAAGAAAAAAATACCGCTTTTTTCCTTTCGGCAGGTGTTTTAAGTTCGATAGTATTTTTCTTATTTGAAATTATAATCAGCCTTGGTGTTATAAATGGATAAGTACGAAAACAAATTTATGAATACGGCAATAAGTCTTGCCAAAGAAGCTTTTGAAGACGGCGAGGTACCTGTTGGTGCTGTAATTGTACGAAATGGTGAGATTGTAGCCTGTGGCAGAAATCGCAGAGAAAAATCAAAAAATGCTATCCTTCACGCTGAAATTGATGCTATTAACAATGCTTGTAAAACTCTTGGCGGTTGGAGATTATGGAATTGTGAAATATATGTAACTCTTGAACCTTGCCCAATGTGTGCAGGAGCAATTATAAATGCTCATATTCCAAAGGTATATTTTGGTGCATACGATTTTAAAAACGGTTCCTGCGGAAGTATTACAAATCTTTTTGAAATGCCTTATAACTTTAAGCCCGACTGCTACGGCGGTATTATGCAGGAAGAATGTTCTGCTTTATTAAAAGATTTTTTTAAGAAGCTAAGAAAATAACAATCATACTGTGTAAAAATAAATTATTAAAACTTAAACGGACTGATTTGGAAACAAGCAAATGCTTAGAATCCAAACAGTCCGTTTTATTTATATATCAAATATTAATTAATCAGATAATTCTGCTTTTAAGATTTTATCGGCCGCAAGCATAACTCCAAGCTTTCCGCTATGGAAATTAAGTCCGCCTTGCATCCAAGCCGCATATGGCTCTCTGAGCGGAGCGTCAGCCGAAAGCTCAATTGACGAGCCGAGTGTAAATGCTCCTGCCGCCATAATTACCTTGCTTTCATAGCCCGGCATATCTGACGGTTCAGGCACAACAAAGCTGTCAACTGCAGAACCGCTTTGAATACCTTTACAAAATTCGCAAAGTCTTTCAGCGTTACCAAGCATAATAAGCTGAATAATATCGCCTCTTGCTTCGTCATATGACGGTGAAGAATCATAGCCTAAGATCTTAAATAATGCCGCTGCAAAAACAGCTGTTTTTAAAGCCTCACAGCTTACAAACGGTGCGTGATATGCTCCCATAAACAATTCTCTTGAAGCGTTAAGTGTTGCACCTATCTCTTTACCTGTACCGGGAGTAGTAAGTCTGTATGCACACATCTCCACAAGCTTTTCTTTACCTGCAATATATCCGCCTGTAGGAGCAATACCGCCACCCGGATTTTTAATTAGTGAGCCTGCCATAATATCAACACCGATAGAAAGCGGAGAAATTTTTTCAACAAACTCACCATAGCAGTTATCAAGCATAATAATTGACTTTGGTGAAAGCTTTTTTGAAATATCGCAAATTTTCTTTATCTCTCTATATGTAAGTGATGGACGAACACTATAACCTCTTGAACGCTGAATATAAACCATTTCAGGCTTATCAGCTTCAAGTCTTTTTGCAATTGCATCATAATCAACAGTGCCGTCAGCTTTAAGGTCTACCATTTCAAAATTAATTCCAAAATCCTTAAGCGAACCTGAATAGCTTCCCTCAATACCAATAGCAGAACGAATTGTATCATAAGGCATACCTGTAACGGAGAGCATTGTATGACCCGGTCTGAGCATACCAAAAAGAGCAACTGTAAGAGCGTGTGTACCGCTTACAAAATTATGTCTTACCAAAGCATCCTCTGCATCAAATACATAAGCATAAACTCGGTCGAGTGCATCTCTGCCAGAGTCATCATAACCATAACCTGTTGAGCCAAACAAATGGCTTTCACGCACTCCCGCCTCCTGAAATGCCTTTATCATTTTTTGCTGATTATATTCCTGTATTTCCTCAATTTCGGAAAACTTATCTTTACAAAGCTCCATAGCTTTTTGTGAAGCCTGTACCACTCTTTCATCTATATCAAAAAAATTCAAATTTACCACCCTTTATATGTAAATCAACCTATTGCAACCCTGTACTCGCACCATTTACCAATTTCAATATACCCAAGATTATTATAAAAAGATATATTGGCATTTTTAGCTCGATGCAAAAAGACAGTTTTGTTTTCACTCAACAGCTGATTTGTAAGATACTTAACTACATACGAGCCATACCCCTGCTTACGAAAATCGGGCAAGCAGGCGATTGCTCCTAAAACTGCACCGTTGTCACTTTCAGCGACAGTCATACCAACCGCACAAAGCACATCTTCTTTATATATTCCGCACATACGCATTGTATTGTGCCTTAGCTTATGATTGACATCAACATAGTAATCCTCAAAAGCAGGCGGAGTAAAATTTTCATCTGCACACTTTACAAGCAACTCATAAGCAGATTTTATATCAGGCTCTTTGATTTCAATATTGCTGTCTGTATCCTCATACAAAGCATCTCTAAGCAATATGGAGCCTGTTACAAAGTCCATTCCAAACAAATCGAGCTTGTATTTTGCATCACAAATAACACTTGAAGCTCCTGCAACTCTCATAAACGAAGATATTTCTTGAATATCCGAATTATCGGTAAGGCAAAGTATAAACGCTGTACCGTTACGAGCAATTGCACCGTTAATATTGCCGTTGTCATCAGCGGCAAGCCAATAATCCACAAAAGCAAGCTCAGGCTTATAACTGTAATACAAAGAAATTATTCTGCAAGCAAACGGATTATTTTTTGCAAGACTATTTACTGAATCTATAAAATTATTAATTTCATTAGCACAAACTATCATTTATACTGTACCCTTCAAATCAATTTTACCGCTTGCAATATTATCTGCCATAGCAGGTACAAGAGAAAGCATAGACTCACAATCTGCAATATTAACTACACAGTCGGGAGCGTGAAGATACCTTGATGGCAATGAAATTGCTAGTGTACGAACGCCGCAACGGCTTTGATGAATTGCTCCTGCATCGTTGCCGCCTGCAATAGCTTTTTTATACTGAGCTTTTATGTTAAGCTTATCGGCACAATCAAAGGCTGATTTTACAAGCTGTTTATCATAAATAGTTCTTCTGTCCATAACAGAGATAACAGCACCTTCACCCAACGCACAAACTTGCTTGGCTTTATCATTTTCAGGGATATCAGCCGCAGTTGTGGTTTCAATAACAAGAGCAAATTCAGGGTCAATTGAATACGCCGCAGTTTTTGCACCACGAAGTCCTACTTCCTCCTGAACAACAAAAGCAAAATACATATCGTACTCAAGTTTACTTTTTATCATTTCAATAAGCACATAACAACCAAAGCGATCATCAAGTGCCTTTGCATTAATTGTAAAATCGTTTTTACTAAACTCAGTTACAAAATTAATACTGTCACCAAAATTTACAACTGCTAACGCATCTTCCTTTGATTCAGCACCAATATCAATATACATATCACTAAATTTTGGAATAGCAGTAGCTTCATCGCCCTTTGATAAATGAATAGGCTTTAATCCTACTACACCATTTATGCAGTTTTTACCAATTATAACTTGTTTACCGGGAACTACTCTGCGGTCAATTCCGCCTACCTCATCAAATTTTATATATCCGTCGGAGGTAATGTCAGTTACCATAAAACCAACCTCGTCCATATGTGCAGAAAGCATAAGCTTATGCTTTGGACGCTGTTGACCCTTTTTATATACAATCAAATTACCCAGATTATCAATTGTAATTTCATCTGCAAAAGGCTTAATTTCATTAATAATAATATTGCGTATATTTTCTTCATCACCTGAAATTCCGAATGCATCGCAAAGGCGTTTTAGTAAATTGTAATCAAGCATTAAAAGCACCTCCGCTTATAATATACTGAGCAATTAATTTTGCAGTATTTTCCACATCATCAATCGAAATAATCTCTGCCGGTGTATGCATATTTTTTTGAGGAATTGAAACAACTGCAGTTTTAACGCCACCTTTACAAACACTTATGCTGTCAGCGTTTGTGCCTGTTGCGGATGAAATAGGTTCAAGCTGATACGCAATATTGTTTTGCTTTGCAATATCAACAAGCTTATTACTCATACTTTTATTCAAAATTGGTGAAATACAAATCATAGGTCCACCACCAAGCTTTACAGAGCCGTAATAACCTGAAACATCAGGCTGAGAAGCAAAGCTTACATCAACCACAATTGCTTCATCTGCATCAACAGAAAATGCACCTGTTTTTGCTCCTGTACCAAAGGTTTCTTCCTGAGCACTTAATAAAATAACTACCTTATATTTTAAATTATCACAATCATTAAGAAGCTGAGCTACTTTGATAAAGGCAGCAATCGAGCAACGGTTATCAAGAGCAGAAGCAGTAATTTTGTTATTGAGAAGCATTTTGGGGGTTGTATCAAAAATCAAAACATCGCCAAAAGAAATATACTTTTTAACCTCATCACAAGGCATACCAAAATCAACCCAAACCTTATCCATTGGCACAGCTTTATCCTCGTTACCGTCAGATAAATGAGGAGGCATACAACAAACTACACCCTTTATATCAGGATTTGACTGAAGCACTACCTTTGTATTGCAAAGTGTACGAAGATCAATTCCGCCGCACTTATCAACCTTTACAAAACCATCTTCGTTTATATCCGTAACCATAAGACCGATTCTGTCAGAATGTGCATCGAGCAATATTGTTTTATCGACATTCTTGTTACCAAGAACAGCAAAAAGGTTGCCGTTGCAATCCACGGAAACATCGGCAAATTCTTTTAGATATGTTTGTGCAAGCTTATTAACAGGTTCTTCGCTACCTGAAACACCACCGACTATACACAAATCAAAAATCAAGCTTTTTATATCCATCGTTTTTCATCACTCCAAAGATTTTACAATTGACTTAAAGTGATTTCCTCTTTCTTCAAAGTTTTTATAAAGGCCAAAACTTGCACTTGCAGGAGAAAGCGAAACTATATCGCCGTTTTGAGAGTTTTCTACAGCCATTGCAACTGCCTGCTCCATATTTTCAACGGTGATTATTTTTATTTCATCCGCATTGTAGTTATCGGCATTTTTTACAGCTTCTTCAATTTTAGATGCAGTGTCACCCATAAGAATTAAAACCTTTACCTTGCAATTAATAACAGGACCAAGCGGTGCATAAGGGATATGCTTATCATAACCACCTGCAATGATTATAATTTTTTCATCATAAAGAGAAAGTGTACCTAATGCAGTTCTTGTTGGGCTGGATGCAATTGAGTCATTATAATACTTAACACCTTTATATTCACGAACAAATTCAGCTCTGTGAGCCACGCCGCCAAATGTTTTTGCTACCAACTTTATTGTATCAACATCAACAAGTCCCCATACTGCAGAAATAGCCGCAAGGTAATTTTCTACATTATGCATACCCGGAATATTAATGTCGCTGATATCCATAATCTGAGTAACCTTACCATACTCTGAATAACAAATTGTTGTGCCGTCAAGATATGCACCGTTAAATAATCTTTCTTTAATAGAAAATTTAACAAGCTGACCTCTTACATCAACACTAAAGTCATCTGTAATTTTATTATCAAGATTAAGAACAGTTTTTGAAAAAGCGTTCTGATGAAGCAAAATATTCTTTTTGGAATCAACATACTCCTGCATATCTTTATGTATATCAAGATGATTTGGAGCAAGATTTGTAACTACTGCAACATCGGGGCTTTTTCTCATTGAAATAAGCTGAAAGCTTGAAAGCTCAACAACTGCATAATCGTCATCAGAAATATTTTCAATTTCAGGAAGTAAAGGATTACCAATATTGCCGCCAAGATGAACTTTTTTACCTGCTGCTTTTAAAAGCTCCGAGATAATTGTAGTTGTAGTAGTTTTACCGTCAGAGCCTGTAATTGCAATAGTTTTGCAAGGGCAAAGGTCGAAAAATACTTCCATCTCAGAAGTTAAAATAATACCGTTATCTCTCATTTTATTAAGTTCAGGTCTAAAGAAAGGTGTTCCCGGACTGCGGAATACAATATCAGCCTTTATTTCATCAAGATAATTTTCGCCCAAAATAAGCTCTGCACCGTATTCCTTTGCTTTGATGCCGTTTTCGCCTAAATCATCAAAGCTTTTTCTGTCGCAAGCTATTACCTTAGCACCTTTATCGGCAAACTGCTTTATAAGCGGAAGATTGCTGGTACCTATACCTATAAAAGCAACTGTTTTGCCTTTAATTTGATTAAAAAACTGCTGAGCAGTATTATTCATAAAAATTCCCCTTTAAAGATAAATTTAACTTATATCTTATAATTATACCTAGTAATTAAAAAAATTTCAACTATTGCTGTAAATATTGAAATAATATTTGTATAATGCTAAAATAGTATAGGTGATATTATGCTATATGATTTTATATTAATAGATAAAAATTCCGAAAAACCTCTATACAGACAAATATATTTTTCAATACGAAACGCAATTGAAAACTCAAGCCTAAAAAAGAACACAAAGCTACCATCCATAAGAAGATTAAGCAATGACTTGAATGTATCAAAAACTACCATAACAGCTGCTTATGACCAGCTTTGTGCTGAAGGATATATAAAAACAAAACCACAAAGCGGTTATTTTGTAGAAGCAGAATTTGATATTAAACCAAACGCAATTAAGCTTACCGAAAACAAATTAAAATCTGATATAACTTATTATGAATATGATTTTAGCGGCAAAAGTATTGATGAAAAAATCACAAACCTAAGTGATTGGAAAAAATATATAAAAGAAGTGCTAAATCAAAATTATTTGCTGACTTCATACGGAGAACCGCAAGGGGAAGAAAAATTAAGAATTGCACTGCAAAAATACAGCGTTGGCACAAGAAGTGTAAATACAAAAGCGGAAAACATTGTAGTTGGAGCAGGAATGCAACCATTATTATTTTTGATATGCTCACTGCTTGGAGCTAATAAAACTGTTGCGGTATCAGATTCGGTATTTCTGCAATCAGAATTTGTATTTAAAGGTGCAGGGTATAAAATTAATTATTGTAAAAGTGACGAACACGGCATAACAGTGCAGGAGCTTAACAAAATTAAACCTGACATTATTTTTGTAAATCCAAATTATACGGCTAAAAACGGTACTATAATGCCAATAACAAGACGACTTGAAATAATATCTTGGGCTAAGAAAAATAATGCTTTAATCGTTGAAGATGACTACAACGGTGAGTTACGATATTTTACCCACCCTATGCCCTGCTTACAAAATTATGATAATGAAAACACCGTGTATCTTGGCTCATTTTCAAAAGTGCTTTTGCCTTCTGTCAGAATAGGCTATATGGTTTTACCCGACAAGCTTGCAAAGATTTATAACGAAGTTAAAACAATGACAAATCAAACGGCATCAAAGGTTGAACAGCTTGCACTTGCTAAATATATTGAAAACGGTAAAATCGACATCCACTTGCGAAAAGCAAGGCGAATTTATCTTGAAAAAAGCAAAAAGACTCTTGAATGTGTAAATCAATACTTTTCAGATTACGCAAATATCACCTTTAATGAAACCTCGCTGTATATTTCCATAAACCTTAATAACAGTGTAAAATCAAAAGATTTAAGCAAATTATTTAAAGACAATTCTATTTTAACAATGACTGCAAATAGCAATGATAATACAATAAACCTTAGCTTTTCGGGTATAGCATATGATAAAATTGAAAAGGGTGTTTCCGACATTGCAAAGCTTGTGTTGGGCAACAGCGATAACTAAATATATACGAAAATGAGCTATCCCGTTTTCGTACAGCAAAAAATCGAGTGTTCATAACAGATTCAAGTTATGAACACTCGATTTAATTTAAAAAGCAGATATATATTTCCTTCGCTTACATTAAAGCTATATCCTATATTGTTTTTTCGGACCATCTCTGTTTTCTTACCGTATATCGTTATTCTTTACTTATGTTTAAAAAGCGTGTTATTCAGCAGTAAACAAAAAAGATTCAAAACAAAAGTATTTCTCGGAAACATACCACTGCATTTCAGGGGGTGGCGAAAACTTTCCCTCATTATAATCAGGAATCATGGAATCTATTCCATCCTTTTCAATTATCTCATCGGTCATATTATCTGCAAATTTTAAAACCATAGTCGTGTTAAATTCAGATATTTCTTCATCAACCATAAGAATGGTAAGTACGGTATCATCAAGTTCCCATGTTCCTCTCAGCGTATGATATATAGTTTTATTATCTACTGTATTCTCCATATCCATTGCAAATGTTCCATCATCTTTAAACTGAAGCACCCAATTATAATTCAGGTCTTTTCCGTAATCTATTTTTTCGTTATCTATAAGTAAATCATGCCATTTGTGGGAAGTTAAAAGTTCAGCCAATTTTTCTTCATCCGGTGTACTCTGAATAAATGCACAAGAGGTAAAAAGCAAAATTATAAAAGCGGATATTATTATTAATAGTTTTTTCATATAATCACCCTTTGTTATTAAAGAAACACTGATTAAATCGTTTGTACATATTGTGCCGTCAGATTTTTCGTCAGGTTGCTCAAATAAACCGCAGTAAAGCTGACGCATTACGAGGATTTTTTGGGTAAACTGTCGGGAAATATACAAGCAAGATGCGCAAACATCTTTTAGCGTGATTTATTCAGCGGTTCCTTAACTTCCATAATAATAACTGAAACATTCAATTGATTGTTTTCCTCAACGACAAGCAGTTCTCCGTTATACTTTTTTGCAAGATTTCGGAGTATTTCCATCCCTTTACCGTGAAGGATTTTGTCGTCCTTTGTGGTGTTAAAATTTGGATTAGTTATCAAAATAGAAGAAGTTACCTTGTTCTTACAACAAATTTTACAATACGACTTATAAGAGCTTATTAATAGTGACATTTGCCGTTGCTCCTTTGAAATATGAGCAAGATATTCTATTGCATTGTCGCATAAATTTGCAATTAACGATATAATATCTTCGTCACTCATAAATGACAACTCATTTGAAATTTCATAGCTACAGTTAATTTCATTAGACTGTGCTTTTTCAAGTTCAACATTCATAATCGCATTTAGCGTAGGATTAACGGTGTGAACAGGTGTATATGCCAGTTCTAACCTTTTGCTTACACTGTCACAAACCGCTTTTGCCTTGTCATACTCTCCCTGAGAAATCAACATACTGACCGACATCAAATTACTTTTCATATCGTGTTTAATTATTGTTATTTTTTCTATCTGTTCGTTAGTACTTAATACAGAATTCTTGTAAAGCTCCTCACGCTGTTTACTTAACATCAAATCGGCTTTTATCTGTGATTCTTTACCGCTTTTAATAAGAAGATACCAGAAAATTATAATCATCAAAGCAGTGCATAAAGCTATAATAACCACATAAATTTGAATAGTTGCATCGAAATTCACGGATTTAAGCAACATTAAAGCAGTCAAACCTACGATACAAGTAATCAGCGGAATTACTATAAAAGCAAGAATATCTGACTTTTTACGCATATCAATTTTTCCTTTTCCAAATCGAAAAACAATAAACAAAAATATTGCGTAAATTATATCGGCAATAAAAAGTGTCAGATATCGAAAAGAAGAAGGAAGCGTAGCATTTTCCAAAAACGGAAGTATACCTGATGAACTCATTACGCTGACAGTCAGATGCGCTAACGATATGTTTGACACGGCAATAGGAATTATTATTCTCAGATATAGTTTACCTTTCAAAAAAACGGTTGTGTAAAGTAAAGTTATTGCTGTTGTTATAATGTAATATAGATAATTTGAAGTCAACCTGTTAATTGTTGAATACATTGTTATAACAAGCAGAATAAGAACAACAGATATAAACGGTACAAACCGTTTGATTTTGCTTTGCGTTTTATCAAAAAACATATATATAAACGCAATTGACATAGCCTGTTGTATAAAATTTGTCGCAACCTCTAAAGCTAATCCGATACTCATATTTCATTCGCCATCCATTCAAAAAAACATTTTCTCACATCCTCATAATACTTTTTGCTTAACGGTATTGTTGAATCGTCAGAAAGACTTATGTTATCCGAACTTATTCTGTCAATATGTCGGATATTGACCATATACCCAATGTGGGTACGAAGAAAGCCCTTTGTCAATAAATCCGATTTTTTGTCAAGCGTTGTTCTCTCTCTAAAAACACCTCGCACGGTATGAAAATATACATAGTTTCTTTGCTTTTCAAGATAATAAACATCCTTTAAAGCTATACGCTCATAATCACGACCTGATTTAATAGTATAGTACTTTTCTTTTTGCTGAGCTTTATCAACCGATGCAAACAAAGCTCAAGGTCATCTAAATGTGATTTGCGTACAAAAGAGAAAGGTTGCTGTTTAAGAGCATCAAAAACAAGCTCATCACGATTAGTAACGAAAATAATATGCGGTTTATCATCATTACTATTTTTTTCATTGAGTTTAGAAGCAAGTTTTATTCCCGAACAATCAGGCATTTCAATATCCAGTAATATTACATCATATTGTTTGCTGTTATATAAAACGAACTTTGAATCATCAGTAACAGTTATTTCAAGAACAGTATGCATTTCGGAAAACACTTTTTCTACAAATACACGAAGATTTTCGGCAAAGGTTTTTTCATCATCAATAATTAAAATTTTCATTATATCACTTCTGTAAGTTATCTACTGTAATAATCATAATACTTTTATCAGTCAAAATCAATAAAGTGGTAAAACTTGAATAATTTCTGGTATACTTTGAAAACAAGAAAAAACATTTAGTTTTGCATAACAGATTATTAGATTGCAAAGTACAAACAAACAGCAACAGAAAGGGCATACCAATGCGGTATGCCCTTTTGTTATGGATTGAAAATATTATAAAACAAAGTAATATGTTATTGTCTGTTATCTCTGCCAAGGAGATAATCAACAGATACCTCAAGAATATCTGCAAGTGCAACAAGCTCCACATCAGTTACAAAACGAATCTGACCCTCAAGCTTTGAAAGACCTGATGCGTTCATATCAACACCATTTACCTGAAGCTGAGCAAGAAGCTCCTTCTGTTTCATACCCTTTTGTTTTCTGACAAGCTCTACACGATTTCCTACTAAATTTCTATCTCCAAGTTCCTGTTTACGAAGTCTCATTTTACCCTCTCCAAATTCTATATATTTCTTTTTTAAAATTCTTTAAAAACATTGTGATGATATTATAATACTATATTAGAAAAAAAACAAGTGTTTTTTGTAAATAAATTTAAAAAAATGAAATTTTTTGGAGAATTAGGTTACAAAATGAAATTTTATCGTTATATTGCATATTTTAAATATGATTTTATTGTTAGTATTGCACTATTTTAAATATCTTTTATTTCCTTTGTGGAAAGTTGTTAATCAAAGTTTTTTTCTGATTTTGCATTAAACACACTCTATAATTTTCTTTATAGTAAAATATAAATTAATTTTTACAAAAGTATTACAAAATAAAATTATATTAAATTTCTAATCATCAATTTTGATTAAATATTTTAATACTTCTTAGCTTTGAACATAAAAAGCTTACCGGAATACATAACAACGCCCACAAAGTGCTGTATAATAAACATATTTGACCTTTAAGAT
Source organism: Ruminococcus sp. (assembly GCA_036310085.1). GTDB lineage: Bacteria > Bacillota > Clostridia > Oscillospirales > Acutalibacteraceae > Ruminococcoides. The sequence continues at coordinate 52,175 of JAXJSN010000074.1, read as the reverse complement.
TATGACGACAATTAGAATAATCCCAAACATTGAGCTTATATTTTAAGTTTACAATACAACCACAGATAAATTCCAATGAAGTAATAATTAAACTACCCGAAATGCATTTAAGTATCAATTTCATATTAGGGCAACGCTTATAGAGCTTAAACAAAGAAAGAAAACACGCACCGCCTGTTACTGCCATTGACCAATGTGTTTTTCTTCTCCATAATATTTCAAGCATAGCATATCCAATTCCGCCAATTGAAAAAATAATACAATCGCTTTTAAATCTTTGCATAAAAAATCACCATTCTTAGTTTCTCTCAGAATGGTGGTTTTTATTTATTGTACTAAAAATTTATAGGATACTCTCGGACATAGAAAATTAAAATTCTATTCGCATAATTATTTATTAATACTATCAAGTATACTTTTTAAATCATCGTAGGAGTATAAGCAATTTAATGCAGTAAGTAATGCATTTGTGGATAAATACGAGGGCATATTCAGATATTTTAGCAAAGCTTTGCGATTTTTCTCAGCATTTTCAACACCGGTAAGTCCCAGCGTAAAAAAGTCTGATTTAGTTATTTTATGTTCAGGCAACGATTCTTCGCCTATAATCACAGCTCCACTTGCTTTGATAGCGTTTATAATAACTTCATCCGTTACACCCTCAACACCTAAAAAACCCTCTTTTGAGTAGCCTGTTTTTCGTTTTTCTTTACCGTGAATCTGTGGTATGTAACAATGCTTAATTTTAGATTTATCAACTGCACCTTTAAGAAAGTTGCGTATAACAAATCCGGCAGAGTCGCTGTCGGTAAGCACTAAAATTCCTCGTACATCAGCTATTTTACGGATTAGATTTTGCTTTTCTTTGTCTGAAAAAACTCTGAAACCATTTGTTTCTATAATAGGTGCATCCACAATTGAGCTAAGCTTAATTTTATCGTATCTTCCTTCAACAATAATTGCTTCTTTAATTTTCAGCATTATCGTCTGCCCTCCTTTGCAATTAATAAAAGCTGAGCGATAAGCTGTTCCATATATATTCTTGCATTAACAGAGGTTGATTTGAATTTTTCATCCGCCTCAAGCAAAATATTAATACTTTCTCTTAAAGCTGTAGTAGATACCTTGGAAGTGGCTCGTTGTGCCTTTGCAAGTGTAAATGCACGATTTTTATAATCAAAATCTTTTGCAACTGTATCTTTAAGAACTCCACATTCATCAGCTATGCGGATTCTGTAAGCATCAATATACGATGCAGACAGCACATACAACATCATAATCGGCTCTTCTCTCTGATAAAAAAGCAAGTCGAGTATATTAAACGCTCGCTGTCCGTCGCCGTTTAAAACTGCATCGGAAAGATTAAAAATTTTAGCTTCAAGATTAACGGTTGCCAAAGCGTTTATATCATCAATCGTTATTTCTTCACCTTTTGCGTATGCACTAATTTTATTAATCTCATTGTGAAGCAAATTCAAATCAGTTCCGCAATATGAAATAAGCTTTGAGGCATTAATATGCGAAATAAGCTTGCCGTTTTCGTTAGCCCACTTAGCAACAAACTTTTCGAGCATAGGCTCGGTAAGCTTTTCAAACTGACAAACTGAACCCTTTTTTTCTGCAATTTTAAGCAACGATTTAAACGCAGATGCATTCTTTGTGGGTGTATGCGTGGGCATTGAAATTATAAGAATTGACCCCTCAGGCTGTGCTTTTACAATCTCAGAAAACCTCTCCAAACTATCCTTGTCCATATTATCAAAATATACATCTGATAGCAAAACGCAGTTATATTCACTCATAAAAGATACTATTTGAATTGCCGCTGCAAAATCATCAAGATTTATATCTCCGCTGAATTTATGGAAATTAAAATCCGAGGGAGTTTTACCTGCGACAGCTTCTACCAGCATATCTGTATAGCGTTTTACAAACATTTGCTCTGAGCCGTAAATAACATATATTGAAGAAAAGGATTTTGATTTAATTTGTTTTTTTAAATCGTTTTCAGTAATCTTCGGCATTATATCCTCCGTTAGAAAGGGAAATTTTAATATTTTTATCTGTCAAAATTAAATCGCTTGTTATTTCTTTAAGTGAATTATAATTCTTATTAAAAGCATATTCAGTACCGGAAAATATCAAGCTGTTACAGCTTAATAAATTAGAATTTTTAGGTAATTTATCGCATATTACAAAATCTGCATCCAAATAATTATCAGGTAAAACAGACACATCGCTATTATTCGGCAAAATCAGAATTTTAATATCATCTGACTGCACAAGCTGATAAGTAACCGAATCTATACACAACACATTTGAATATACACCATAGCAAAGCTCCGCTCTAAATTCAGTATTATCATAATAATAATTTTCTGCAATAACATTAATATCGCTGTACTCATTACTATGATATAACAAAATATTGGTTTCGTCAAATTCTGAGGCTATTGCATTTATATATGCGGTATATTTATAATTTTCTTTAGCCACTATCGCAAGGTTTACCGATAAATAATCTTTTCCTATCGTTTCCGAAATATTATTATATGCACTCATTTTTCCACCACACGATAAAAACGAAATATCTAACCCATTCTCAACTGTAACAGTCATACCTCTGCCGACAGACCAAACAGTTAAAACAGGGTTAAAATAGTTGTAAACAATATTAACAGCCCAACCAAAACAAAGCGTAATAAGAGAAATAATAATAACGCACTTTGTATACAAATACTTATTTGACTTTATAATAAAACCCACAATCGTAAGCAAAATTGTTATCACAAGCCAAATATGCATATAAAGGTTGTCGGTACTGATTGAGCAGAATGGAATTGATGCATAAAAATCTTCTAAAAATAAAATAACCTCAGCAGAAGCACCACAAACAAAAGCAAAAGGAATCGCCAAAAATGAAATAACACCACACATATTAAGCACTGCCGCAACTAAGCTGCAAACAAGCAAGATACTTACAAGCGGAGAACAGATAACGGATATTAAGATTGTAAAAAGCGAAGTTTTTTGAAAATATATAAATGAAATTGGCAATACCCATAACTGAGCAGAAACCGATACACAGATTGCACTAATGAAATCATTTACAAATTTTGACTTTAAGCTTACTTTTGAAAGCAGAAAATCAGTCATTTTATCAGACCAAAGCACAATTCCTGCTGTCGCAAAAAACGAGCATAAAAAGCCTACATCGCCAACTACAAAAGGGTTTTGAACACACAATATTATAGCCGCTATTCCTAAGGAACTTAAAGAATCCGCTTTTCTGAAAATCATTTTTCCGCAATACGCAATAATAACCATAACACCGGCACGAACCACCGAAAAGGTAAAGCCTGTTATTGCCATATAAAACACAGTAGTTAGGATTAATAAGGTTGAAATTATAAATCTGTTTCGGGTTAATTTGCTAACTAAAAATGTAGCAAATGCAGATATTATTGACAAATGCATTCCCGATACAACTATCATAAAAGTAGTGCCTGTCAATGAAAAATCATTTTTGACTTTAGGTGATAACGAGAGTTTATCGCCCAAAAGGACGGCTTTGCACAAAGATGAATATTTACTTTTAAGCAATGAATCCAACGAATCCTTTAAAGCAACCCTGACACTTACAGCGTAATAATAAGGCGATTTTCTTATGCTGTCACTCACAGATAAAGACGATAAATCTTCATTATCCGCAGTAAGAAAAATACCTTTGCACAGCAAATAATCTGCATCAACTTTATGTAAAACAACAGTACCTGCAATCTCATTAAAAGATTTCATATTTAACTTATTATCCGAATAAAGGATAAATTTAATTTTTGCTTTTTCATTATTAATTGTATCGGTTTGAATATAATACGAATAATTATAGCTTGTCTGCTGAACCTCCTCACAAACAAAGCCTTCAAAGTTTATTTCTGTATCAGAATATTTATTAGCAACAGGAGTATAAACATAATTTTGATAATAAGTAAAGAGCAAACTGCTTAACAATACAACAACAGCCGCAACAGCAATTGCAGATTTTCTTTTCTTATTTAATTTTATTGTAAAAAATAAAGTTGCAGTAAAAATACTTATGGCTACTAACGCAATAATTAAATTTAAAGAATAAAAATTAAAAACGACTATAAGCGTTGATAGGCAAGTTATACCAATCAAAGCAAACAGTCGTTTCATAATAATATCTTCCTAACTTTATTTAAAAAATAATGGTAACTCAGCTAAATAAATCAAATCTTTTCTGCCGATTGCGTCACCCTCTGCAAGTACAGCAGCTTTACCTACAATCTTTGCTCCTGTACAAGCTACAAGCTTTTCAAGAGCCTCAAGGCTGTTTCCTGTTGAAACTACATCATCAACAATCAACACTCTCTTATCCTTTAAAAACTCAACATCATTATCACCAAGATAAAGCTTTTGGTCGTTCTCAGTTGTAATAGAATTAACGCTAACCTCGATAGGATTTCCCATATATACCTTTGTTCCCTTTCGAGCGATAACATAATTACGACAACCCTGACGAGCCATTTCGTAGCAAAGTGGTATTCCCTTTGCCTCAGCGGTAAGCACAACATCGTGCTCAGGGCAAATTTTCAAAAGCTCTTCGGCTGATTTTTCAGTAATCTCAATATCACCAAACATAATAAAAGCGGCAATATCAAGCTTATCATTTACAGGATATTTTACCAATTCTCTTTCGATACCGGAAATATTGATTTTATATGTATCCATAAAAAATCTCCTTACGCCATACGGCCTTCAAGCTTTTTACCACCTAAAATGTGGAAGTGAATATGCTTTACAGTTTGACAACCATCATCACCGCAGTTATTAACAATACGATAACCGTTATCAAGATTAAGAGTTTTTGCAATTTGAGGAATCATTTTAAAGATATATCCAATAAGCTCACAGTTAGTATCATCAATAGCATTTGCACAGCAAATATGCTCTTTTGGAATAACTAAGATATGAACAGGAGCCTGAGGCTCAAGGTCATAAATAGCAATAATTTTATCGTCCTCATAGACCTTTTTTGAAGGAATTGAGCCGTCTACAATTTTACAAAAAATACAATCTGACATTAATTATCGTTCCTTTCAGGATTTTTTAGCAGTGATTTTCTTTTCTTCACCTTTTAAGAGTCGTTTAATATTATCCTTATGCTTAACAATTACAAACACACCGATAACAAGTGCGGCTGTAGTGCTGAGAAGAACATATGCAAGCGAATAATCGCCATTGAGATAATCAAAAATAAATGTTGCGGCAAAGGTATATGGAGCATAAAGAGCCGCACAAGTAATGCTTGCCAAAGAAATTATTTTAGAGAAAACAAAAATAATAAGGAAGGTAGCAAGAATAAGCAGAAATACTCGCCAATCCTCAGAAAGCATAAGACCTGCCGCAGTTACAACGCCTTTGCCACCCTTAAAGTGAAAATACAACGGATAAGAGTGACCAATAATACAAAAAATACCGGCTATATATTTGCCGCAGTTTATAAATTCATTTGACAGTACCTGATTATCAGTAGAAATTAAAGAAAATATAAATCCGCCTATAAGCACCGCAACAACACATTTTAACGCATCACAAACGATTGTGACAATAGCAGGACCTTTACCCACACTACGCAATACATTTGTAAAACCGGCGTTACCGCTACCCATCTGTCTTATATCCTTTTTACCTTTAGTAACGATTCTTGTTACCATAACTGCGGTATTAATACTACCTAAAAGATAAGCAATAATCGCAACGCAGATAAAACGCCACCAATTTTCAGCTATAAATGATACATAAAAATCCATTTACTTCTCTCCTCGCTCTCTTATAATAATTCTAATTGGAGTTCCTTCCATACCAAATGCTTCTCTAATTCTGTTTTCGAGATAACGCTGATATGAAAAATGGAAAAGCTGTGCATCATTGCAGAAAAATACAAATGTAGGCGGCTTAACAGATGCCTGAGTCATATAGAATATTTTTAATCGTTTACCTTTATCTGACGGAGGCTGAACTCTTGTAGTAGCCTGAGCAAGCAATTCGTTAAGCATACCTGTCTTTATACGCTTGTTTGCGGATTCATTACAGCTTACAATACTTTCAAAAAGCTTGTCAATTCTCATACCTGTTTTTGCAGAAATAAATACCTGAGGTGCATAAGACATAAATGCAAAATCAGTATCAAGCTTTTTACGGAACTCCTGCATTGTTTTGTCATTCTTTTCAATTGCATCCCATTTATTTACAGCTATAATACAAGCTCTGCCTGCTTCGTGAGCAAGTCCTGCAACCTTAGTATCCTGCTCTGTAATACCCTCGGTAGCATCAATCATAATAACGCAAACATCACTTCGCTCAATAGCCATTTTAGCACGAATAATACTGTACTTTTCGATATTATCATAAATCTTGCTCTGACGACGAAGACCGGCTGTATCGGTAAAATTAAACATACCATACTTATTTTCTACAAGGGTATCAATAGTATCTCTAGTAGTACCGGCAATATCAGAAACGATACAACGCTCCTGATTTGTAATCTTATTTACAAGCGAAGACTTACCTGCATTCGGCTTACCGATAACAGCTACATTTATAATAGTACTATCCTCTTCCATTTCATTATCAAAAATAAAATGCTCAAAGGCTTTGTCAAGCAAATCACCGGTTCCGTGACCATGAACAGCAGAAACCTGAACAGGATCACCTAAACCAAGATTATAAAACTCATAAAACTCAGGAGAAGGCTCACCAACACGGTCGCACTTATTAACGCACAAAATAACCGGCTTACCTGATTTTTGAAGCATAGTCGCAACATCAAGGTCAGTGGCAACCATACCTGTTTTACAGTCAGTAACAAGAATAATTACATTTGCAGTATCAATAGCAAGCTGAGCCTGACGACGCATCTGCTTTAAAATTATGTCATCACTCTTAGGCTCGATACCGCCTGTATCAACAACAAAGGCAGTTTTACCAAGCCACTCAACCTCACCGTAAATTCTGTCTCTTGTAACACCCGGAGTATCGTCAACAATTGAAAGACGCTGACCGATAAGCTTATTAAAAAGAGTGGATTTACCAACATTTGGTCTGCCAACAATAGCAATTACGGGTTTATTCATCTGCATCTTCTCCTTTTGCAATAACAGCACCCACAAGGCTGTTACCGTTATTATTCACAGGGCAAAGCTTAACCGAAAGCTCACGCTCAACATCCTGTGTCGAAACATCATCGAGGAATAAATCATTTTCAAATCTAAGCATTGATGATGGAATCAAAAGCCTGTCCCCAAGCTCAACATCCTTTAGCTGAGCAATTAAATCCTGACCGGTTACAAGCCCAGACACATTAACTCCACCGCCAAAAAAGTTATTAACTATGGGACAAACATTAATTTTTATATTTGGAAACTTTGTATTTATTATATCCATAATCTCACGCATAAACACAGCAACACCTGTACCACAGGCAACTGTTACAGTATGAGATATATTTTCGTTAAGTTCATATTCCTCAAGAGCGAAGCTTACATCATCCTTAAGGAAAGCAATCATTCCTATACCGTCTTCGAGAGCAGAAAAATCCTCATAAAAATCAGGTTCAGGGATTGGTTTTTCTGCAATTATATAAAATTCATCTGACGCATAAAAAGTTCGTCTGCCGTACTTTTTCTTACACTCGTCACCATATTTTTCGATAAAATCAAGAGTTTGCTGTGCAGTTTCCTTTGTATACTCAACAAGAGGATATAGTCCATCACGGTATTTTGTAAGACCGACAGGAACAACGGCAACAAGTTCAACTCCCAAATCTTCAAGGTCATTAAATGTACGCAAAAGCTCCTCACCGTCATTTACACCCGGACAAGCAACAATTTGGCAATTAAGTGTTATCCCTGCGTCTGCAAAACGCTTTAAATATTTAAGACAATCGCCTGCAAAGCGATTATTCATCATTTTGCACCTTAGCTCAGGGTTAGTTGTATGAACAGAAACATTTATAGGGCTGATATGCATTTTTATAATTCTATCTATTTCGTGCTCAGTAAGATTTGTAAGAGTAATATAATTACCAAACAAAAACGAAAGTCTGCTGTCATCATCCTTAAAATAAAGGGATTTTCTCATACCTTTAGGTAACTGGTCAATAAAACAAAAAATACATTTATTACGACAAGAATGTTGCTCATCCATAAGATAAGTTTCAAATTCCAGTCCAATTTCATCGTACTCACTTTTAGACAATGAAACAGAACGCACATTTCCGTCTTGACTCATAATTTCAAGAACAAGACTGCGATTAACCTGATGAAATCTATAATCAAGTACATCATTAATAACATTAGTATTTATGGTAAGGAGGGTTTCCCCTTTTTTTATGCCACACCTGTCAGCGTGACTGTTTGCAGTTATATTATAAATTTTTACAGCCACAATATCACCCCGAACATAGTTTTAAAATATGCAAAACAAAAGGGCGTACAGATACACTGCCGCCCATAATGTTTTGGTAAAGAAATTACTCAGCGTCTTTCTTAACGATAACCTGTCTACCCTTGTACATACCGCAGTTTGTACAAGCTCTGTGAGCTGATGTTAATTCACCGCAGTTAGGACAAGTTGTAAGTGTAGGAGCGTTAAGCTTCCAAACTGTTGAGCGTCTTGAACTTTTTCTTGCGTGTGATGTTTTACTCTTAGGTACTGCCATTGAAAAGACCTCCTTATAATATGTTATATCAATCCATAAGCTGTTTTAGCATTTCAAGTCTTGGGTCAATTTGACGCTTATCACAAGCACAATCACTTTCATTAAGATTATGACCGCACATATAACAAAGACCTTTGCAATCATCCTTACAGAGATTTTTCCCCGGAAGTGAAAGCAGAACATCGGTTATTACAACCTCGTCAAGATCAAGCTTGAAATCAGGTGTTTCAATATAATCGTCATTACCGTCGTCAACAAGAGTCTGTGCAAGCCTGTGATTGAAATTCATTTTCATCACCTTGGTAAACTCTTCGCAGCATCTGTCACAGCTTCGGGTATAGTCGAAAGTAACATTCAGCTCGAGATCAACCAAGCTTGCCCTATTACCGGCAGTAGCTACAACATCGAGCGGAGTTTTGAATGGATAAACACCGTCAATGTCAATATTTGAAATATCAAGTTTATATTTTACTTGCTTAACTTCGCCTTCATTTTGAAAGACTGACTTAAGTTCAAAAAGCATTGCTGCACCTCTTGACTGCATAAACGCATATTAAAACGCTAATAGTTATTATACAAAATGATTGCCGCTTTGTCAACTGAAAAATCCTATAAAATGATAGTTTTTTCTAAGTTTTTTATATTTTGATAAATTACTTATTTTTGCTAAAGTATATTTAGTTTTTATTTGTGCCGGCAAATTTAAAAAAGATAACTTACCACTCTTATTTTTAAGCAACCAAAAGGTATATTTGACTTTTACGGCTTATTATAAAGATGCAAATGCTCTGCCGAAACAGCAGAGCATTTGTTTAAGTATTTAATAAAAATTAAACTGTTTCGCAAACTGCATTGATAGATTCAGGAAGCTCTGAAATATCAGCTGAAATTAAAAGAACAATATTTGTAGAAGCAGTTTCTGAAAGGTCCTGAAGCTTCTTTGTGAAACCTTCAAGTCCGTCAATACCCTCAGGGCAAATCTTGAAAGTAGAATCAACAAAAATGTCAGTTACATCATAGTTGCCTGCACAGATACCGCTGATAAAACCAAAGAGCATATCGTAACCATTAACAAGGTACTGTTCTGTATCAATAAGTCTTGCCTTATGTGTTACATCATAAGTAAGCTTAGCACCCTTTTCAATAACTACAACATTACCTGTAGATGCAGCAACAGCTTCGTTTGCACGAGCTATAAGCTTTTTTGTTTTTCCTGAGCCTTTTTTGCCGGTAAGTAAAGTAACCATATAAAATCCTCCAGTTATTATACTTTATTCTTAAAAAGAAATTATTTTAGTCTTGCCTCTAAAGCAGCCTTTTGGTCTTCGTAACCAGGCTTGCCTAAAAGTGCGAACATATTCTTCTTGTAGCTTTCAACGCCAGGCTGATTGAATGGATTTACGCCAAGCATATAACCTGAAATTGCACAAGCCTTTTCAAAGAAGTAGATAAGATAACCAAGCTCTGATTCATTCATTTCAGGCACATTGATAACGATATTAGGAACACCACCATCGTTGTGTGCAAGAACTGTACCCTCAAAAGCCTTCTGATTAACGAATCCCATTGTCTTTCCTGAAAGGAAGTTAAGTCCGTCAACATTTGTTGGGTCTGTACCAAGTGTAACTTCTTTTTTACATTTATCAAAAAGAACAACAGTTTCAAACATTGTGCGTCTGCCGTCCTGAATATACTGTCCTAATGAATGAAGGTCTGTAGAGAAGATAACGCTTGCAGGGAAAATACCCTTGTTATCCTTACCCTCACTCTCAGCAAATAACTGCTTGAACCACTCTGACATCATTGTGTAGTCAGGCTCGTATGAAACCATAACTTCCATTGTCTTACCCTTGCGGTAAAGGATGTTACGCATAGCAGCATATTTGTAGCAATCGTTTGTAAGTAAATCGTCGTTGTCAAAGTCTTTCTGAGCGTTTGCAGCACCCTGCATAAGAGCATCAATATCTGCACCTGAAACAGCAATTGGGAGAAGACCTACTGCTGTAAGAACAGAAAAACGACCGCCAACATCATCAGGCACTACAAATGTTTCGTAGCCCTCTTCGTCAGCAAGAGCCTTTAATGTACCCTTTGCCTTATCTGTTGTGCAGTAGATACGCTCCTTAGCACCTTCTTTGCCGTATTTGTTCTCAAGCATTTCACGGAAAACACGGAAAGCAATTGCAGGCTCTGTTGTTGTACCTGACTTTGAAATCATATTTACAGAAACATCTTTACCCTCGCAAAGCTCCATAATTTCTGCAAGTGCAGATGAGCTGATTGAATTACCTGTAAAGAAAATCTGTGGTGTATCCTTGCAAGTAAGGTTGTAGTTCTGAGAATTAAGAAACTCGATAGCAGCACGAGCACCAAGGTAAGAACCGCCAATACCGATTACGATAAATACATCTGAATCCTTCTTGATTTTTTCAGCAGCAGCTTTAATGCGAGCAAACTCTTCCTTATCATAATCTGTAGGAAGTGAAAGCCAACCAAGGAAATCGTTACCAAGACCACTACGGCTGTGGAGTGTGTTATGAGCAGCCTTTACTTCAGCCGCAACACCCTCATACTCATGTTCACTGATAAAGCCTCTTAAATATTTGTCTGTAATTTTAGTTGCCATTTAAAAATTCCTCCAAAATTCCTATACAGCATTATAAAACTGTAATAAGTATCTTTTGTTTTATTATACTATAAACTACATATTTTTGCAAGGTTATTTTGTGAATTTTTATAATGCAATAATAGAATTAAAAAGTTCTGCAAAAACGCTTAAAAATGATGTTTTTTCTACATTTTCAATAGCTACAATATCATACTTTTTCACTACAGAATCATTTACACTATATTTTATTGTCCCTATTTTTTGATTTTTTGCAACAGGAGCATCAATACTTTCAGGCAAATCAATGGTACTGATAATTTCTGCTGACTTACTTTTATCTATAACAATCGAGTCGGAAACATTGCATTTTAACGAAACCTCTTTTTCCATTCCGTTATTTACTGCAATTTTTTTAGGCATTTTGTCAGGTAGTGTTATTTCTTTTACAGAAATATTTGCAAAGCCGTAATCCAGTAATGCCGCTGCATCGGCAAATCTTTCCTTTCCTGTATTACAGCCGAGAACTACAGAAATAAGCGACACACTCCCCCGCTTTGCCGTAGCCGCCATACAACAGCCTGCATCATTTGTTGTTCCTGTTTTTAAACCTGTTATTCCGTTATAAGTTTTTAAAAGCTTGTTGGTATTAACTATCTGAGTTTTGCCACCCCTTAAATTATCAAGCCAGATTGATGTATAATGAAAAACTTTTTCGTGTTTTGTAAGCTCTCTTGACATAATTCCAACATCATAAGCAGAGGTTATATGGCCCTCCTCATCAAGACCATTGCAATTTTTAAAAACTGTATCTTTCATTCCAAGTTCTTTTGCTTTTTCGTTCATCTTATCAATAAACAAATCTTCACTACCGCAAATATGTTCAGCCAAAGCTACTGCGGCATCGTTAGCACTTGCCACTACAGTAGCTTTTATCATATCGTGCACACTCATAACCTCGCCCGGTTCAAGCCAAATATCACTTCCGCCCATTGATGAAGCGTGTTCTGATGTTGTCACCATATCATCAAAATCTATTTTTCCGCTGTCAATGGCTTCAAATACAAGCAACAATGTCATAACCTTTGTTACTGATGCACAGGGGCGTTGCTCGTGAGAATTTTTTTCAAATAAAATTTTGCCTGTTGATGCTTCCATAAGTAAAGCTGATGGAGCTGATATGCTCTCATTTGACAATGCCTCTGCTTTAATCGGAAACATTACGGAAATTACTGTTACTACGCATAAAACAATTGATACACTTGCCTTTTTTAACATAAAAAAACACCTCATTCATTAATATGAACAAGGTGTTTTGTGTATGAATATTACATTACTTTTTGTCTATAAGACAAACTGCGTGAGATGAAATTCCTTCAAGTCGTCCTGTAAAACCAAGCTTTTCTTCTGTAGTAGCCTTAACATTAACGCAATCAATATCAATTTTACAGGCATCAGCAATATTCTGACGCATTGCAGAAATGTGGTTCATAAGCTTTGGTTTTTGAGCAATTACAGTAGAATCAATATTTACAATGTAATAGCCTTTTTCATCAAGAACTCTGCAAACTTCTTGCAACAACAAAATACTGTCTGCACCCTTGAATTTTTCATCGGTATCAGGGAAAAGCTTACCAATATCACCTAGAGCCGCCGCACCTAAAATACTATCCATAATTGCATGAACAAGAACATCGGCATCCGAATGACCAAGCAAACCAAATTCGTATTCAATTTCTACGCCACCGAGAATAAGCTTTCTATTCTCGGCAAATTTATGAACATCGTAACCGTGACCTATACGCATATCAGTAACCTCTCGATTGTAAAATACTTTCCGCAATAATTATATCTACAGGAGTTGTAAGCTTAATATTCTCAACACTGCCCTTTACAACAGTTACCTCGCCACCCATATTTTCAATAAGAGAGCAATCATCTGTAAAGTTTATTACATTATCACCTGCATTTTCTAAAGCAAATGTATATAAATCTTTTTCAAATACCTGCGGAGTTTGAACTGCTCGAAGCTGTGAACGCAACGGAGTGCTTTCTATCATATTAAAACCGTCAACAATTTTTATTGTGTCAGTAACAGAGGTTCCCAAGGTTGCCGCACCTGTTTCAAAAGCGGCTTCAACAACTCTTTCGATTTCTTCAACAGTAATAAGCGGTCTTGCTCCATCGTGAATTGCGTAATATTTAGCCTCATCACTTGTTGCTTTTACACCATTACGAACACTCTCTGCACGAGAAGCACCGCCCTCTACAAGAGCCTTAACTTTTGTAAAAGAATTATCATCAACAATTTTCTGAATACGCTCACAATCCTGTTGACGACAAACGACTATAACCTCTTTAATACAATAGCATTTTTGAAATGCTGTAAGTGTATACTCAATTGCCGGTCTTGATCTAAGCGGAATAAACTGCTTACTATCAGCAATTCCCATTCTGACAGAACCGCCTGCCGCAACAATAATAGCAGAAACAAAAGCTGACATAATATACCCCTCCGTAAATTTTATCAGATTTTATCAAATGCCTGCTTGAGGTCATCAATCAGGTCTTCAACATTCTCAATACCAACAGAAAGACGGATTAAATCAGGTGCAACACCTGCTTCAAGAAGCTGTTGTTCTGTCAATTGACGATGAGTATGACTTGCAGGATGAAGTAAGCAAGTTTTAGCATCGGCAACATGAGTAGCAATGGTGGCAAGTTTTAAGCTGTCCATAAATTCAATAGATTTATCTCTGCCGCCCTTAATACCAAAAGCAAGAACACCGCAAGAACCATCTGCAAGATATTTCATAGCAAGGTCATAATATTTGTCGCCCTCAAGGTTAGGATATGATACCCAAGCAACCTTATCGTTTTCGCTCAAATATTTAGCTATAGCCAAAGCATTATCGCAATGTCTATCCATTCTTACATGAAGTGATTCAAGACCATTCATTAAGTAGAAAGCGTTTTGAGGCGACTGAATAGAACCTAAATCTCTCATAAGCTGAGAAGTAGCTTTTGTAATATACGCAAGCTTTCCGAATTTTTCAGCATAAACAATGCCATGGTAAGAGTCGTCCGGAGTTGTAAGACCAGGGAATTTATCGGCATGTTCAAGCCAATTAAAGTTACCGCTGTCAACAATTGCACCGCCAACACCAATTGCGTGACCATCCATATATTTTGTTGTAGAATGAGTTACAATATCTGCTCCCCACTTAATTGGCTGACACTTTACAGGAGTTGCAAAAGTATTGTCAACAATAAGAGGAACACCGTGAGAATGTGCAAGACGAGCAAACTTTTCAATATCAAGCACAGAAACAGTAGGATTTGTAATTGTTTCACCAAACACAGCTCTTGTATTTGGCTTAAAGAATTTAGCAAGCTCTTCTTCAGGTAAATCCTGATCAACAAAAGTAACTTCTATACCCATTTTTTTCATGGTAACACCAAGAAGGTTGAATGTACCGCCATATATTGCAGATGAAGCTACAATATGGCTACCTGTTTCGCAAATATTAAAAAGAGCAAAGAAGTTAGCAGCCTGTCCACTTGATGTAAGCATACCTGCAACGCCACCCTCAAGAGCAGCGATTTTTGCAGCAGCCGCATCATTTGTAGGGTTTTGAAGTCTTGTATAAAAATAACCGCTTGCCTCAAGGTCAAACAGCTTGCCCATATCGTCGCTTGAATTATATTTAAAAGTTGTACTTTGATATACAGGCACCTGTCTTGGCTCGCCATTACCCGGCTCATAACCTGCGTGCAAACATTTTGTTTCTTGTTTCATAAAATAACCTCCATAAATAATGTATATAAGCTTTTAAAAAAGCCCCATTATAAATTCCATAATATAGTCGGTACCAAATACGGCAAGAGCAACAAGCAGAAAAAAGAATATAGCAGAAGCAACTTTTATTGTTGTACGCTTAACGCCGCTTATTTCTTCAAACTGCTTATCAAGAGAATTTTCTTTACTTTCCTCAAAAGGAGTATCATCATCAATAATTTCTGTGCCGTCCTCCTTGATTGCACCTATACCCACACATATGTCATATGACTTTTCGTATGCAGAATACGGCACTAAAATATCATACTCTGAACCATCAAACCCTGTTGACGCCTGAGCAGAATAATTATGTTTAAAAGAAACCGCATCAGACGGAACTCCGCTATCTTCAAGAGCAGACTTTACTCTTTGAAGCTCAAAGCCTGAAGCTGAAAGTAAATAAACAGGAATATTTTTATCTGATATATTTTTAAGCTCGTTTTTACAATAAGAGCATTTTGCATCTCCATCATTATGCAATCTTCTGCATTTTTTACAATATTTCATTTGTTTCTTTACCTTTCATACTTTTAATAAGATTTTAGCATAAAAAAGCGGTGAGGGCAATACCCCACCGCAACTTATTTATTAACAAATATTAGATAAACAACGGCTGTCGCTGTTTTCCGTTAAGAGCAAGCTCAATACATTCGGGTATTAAACTAAAATCAGCAACAAGAGAGTTTGGCTTTTTTATACAATCATCTTGATTCATTGGCACAAAATATATATTTTTAGTATTCATAAGTTTACCGATATTCTGTGCTGATGCTCCGAGTGCATCGTTAGTTGCTATACACAAAAGTACCGGACGAAGTATTCTGAGATGTGATTTTGCCGCCATTGTAACAGATGTATCTGTTACGCCAAGCGACAGCTTTGCAAGTGTGTTACCCGTGCAGGGAGCTATAACGAGAATATCACACATATTTTTAGGTCCTATCGGCTCTGTTTGAACGCAAGTGTGCAGAACCTTTTCACCTGTTATTTCTTCTGCCTTTTTTACCATTTCCTCAGCCATACCGAATCGTGTATCTGTTGAATAGGCATTTTCAGACATTATAGGAATTACTTTGTAGCCCAAATCAATCAGCTTACTCATTTGCGGAAAGGCTTTTGAAAAGGTGCAAAAGGAACCGCACATTGCATAGCCTATGGTTGCTTTTGTCACCTGTAAACCTCCTCGATGATATTGAAAACAGTTGACTTTATAATTTCGCCTGCCGTTTTCGGTGCACATTTTCCCGGCAATGATAAAGCTCTAACTGCGTCTATACCAAATCTGCGAGCTGACTCAAAATCAACGCCTCCCGGGAGTGAGGCTAAATCTATAATAATCGTGTATTTATCTGTATTCATCAAAAGCGACTTATCAAAAATCATACACGGAACTGTATTGAAAACCAAATCAAAACCTTTAACACTGCTTAACTTTAGTGTATTGGCGACTTTATAACCCAATGCATTTATATAAGCAAAATCCTCTTGCTTGCGAGCTGTTACCGTAACATCTGCATTTAGAGCTTTAAGCATTTTCGCAAGAATCTTACCTATTTTTCCAAATCCCACAACAAGACATTTACTGCCTGAGATTGTTCCCTCGTATTTATTCATAGCACATTCAACTGCACCTTCTGCTGTTGGTAACGCATTTAGGATAGAAAATTCTTCTTTTGCAGAATAATCAAAAATCCTTCCGTCACTAAGTTGAGGATAAGCTTTTAAAAACTTATCACGCATTGAAACAAAAACAGGCTTTCGTTTAAGGATAGATATTTCTTCTTCGTCAAGTATAACATTACTATCGGAAAATGGAGTATTTATACTGCCATCAGTTCTGACTGATGGTAATGGAAATATAACCGCATCGCTTTCCAGCACGGCAGTTTTTATATCAGTAAGAACAAGTTCACCTGTGCTTTGTAATTTATCAAAGCCTCCTAAAATCACATCGTAACAGCTGTCGGATATCGACTTTGCAAGAAAAAGCTGTCGTTTATCTCCGCCTACTATACCAAATGTAGAAATATTTGTCTTTTTCATATACAACACCGTGCCTATAATTTTCTTTACATTATCATAATATGCATTATACATTTACAGGTGCAAAATAATTAAAGTCTGCTATAGTAAATCTAAGATAAACTATAGCAGACTTGATTTTTATGATTTGATTAAATAAATTGATCTGTACTTGCTTAAAGGAATATATATTTTAGAATAAAAAGTACAGCCAACACATACATAACAGGGTTAATTTCTTTAGCCTTTTTACATATTAAATTAATAATAACATAAGAAATAACACCGATTGAAATACCCTCTGAAATGCTGTAAAACAACGGCATAGCTAAAACGCAAAGATACGCAGGAATAGCTGATGTATAGTTTTTATCATCAAGCTTAATTTGAGAAATATTACTAAACATTAAAAATCCTACTATAATCAAAGCCGGTGCAGTTGCAAAGGATGGAATAACGGTAAAGATAGGTGCAAACAACATAGAAGCAAGGAAAAGAAATGCTGTTGTCATTGAAGTAAGACCTGTTTTACCTCCAGCCGCAACACCTGCTGACGACTCAACAAAGGTTGTTGTAGTAGAAGTACCAAGCACCGCTCCGGCAGATGTAGCAACTGCATCTGCTAAAAGTGCAGGTCTTATTTTTGGCAATCTGCCGTCTTTATCAAGCATACCTGCCTTTGTGCTGACACCAATAAGAGTGCCGAGTGTATCAAACAAATCAACAAATAAAAATGAAAATACTACAACAATAAAATTAAAAATTCCGACTTTACCAAAATCAACATTAAAGCACTGTCCAAAAGTTTCGCCAAGCTTAGAAAAATCAGTTACAGCCAATGTAGGAATTAATGAATAAAATCCGTTTTCAACATCAACTGTATATATTCCAACAAGCTGACAGATTATACCCAAAAGCCAAGTTAAAAGAATACCTATTAAAATAGAGCCTTTTACATTTTTAATATAAAGAATTGCAGTTATAAAAGTACCGATTACCGCAAGCAAAGCACATATTCCGTAAGTAGAAAAGTTTTCTGTAAAGCTTACAATTGATACGAGTGTAGAAGAATTTGACACGCATAAGCCTGCATTTTGAAGACCGATAAAAGCAATAAACAAGCCGATACCAACCGACACAGCATGCTTTAAAGAAAGAGGGATTGCATTAAATATAGCTTCTCTTACCTTGGTAAGTGAGAGTATTATGAAAATAATACCTTCAATAAATACCGCAAACAAGGCAACCTGCCACGGATAACCAAAACCCAGCACAACAGTATATGCCAAAAACGCATTAAGACCCATACCAGCCGACAAAGCAAACGGCAAATTTGCCATTAAAGCCATACAAGCAGTACCGATAAACGATGCGATACAGGTAGCAAGAAGCACCGCTGTAGCATCCATACCTGCTTCGCTTAAAATGCTTGGATTAACAGCAAGAATATACGCCATTGTCATAAATGTTGTAATACCTGCCATTACTTCGGTTTTTACATTTGTATTATTTTCTTTTAATTTAAAGATTTTATTCAGCACAACACTCACCCTTGTCCTCATATTCAGCAATATACGGAAGATTGCGATAATGCTCACCACAATCAAGACCATATCCAATTACAAAATAATCATCAATAGTAAACAGCGATATATCTGCTTTAAAATCAACAAGTCTTCTCGCCGGCTTATCAAGAAGTGTAACAACTTTTAAAGAAAGAGGATTGCGTGCTTTTAACATATTTACAACATCATTAAGCGTTCTGCCGGTATCAATAATATCTTCAACAATAATAACATGATATTTGCTGATATCCTGCTCAAGGTCCATAGTTATTTTTACAACACCTGTAGACACTGTATCATTATAATAACTTTTTGCACACATAAAGCCTATTTCACACGGCACAGATATAGCACGACATAAATCGGCCATAAAAACAAAAGCTCCTTTTAGGATACTTACAAGCAAAATAGGTCTGCCGTCATACATTGCATCAATCTGCTGTCCTGTCTTTTTAATCGCTTCTGAAATTTCGTTTTCTGAGATAATAACTCGTTTTATTTTTTTATTAAATTCATTAATTGTTATTATATTTTCCATCAAAAATCTACCTTTATACCCATAATTATATTTTATCCATATTATACCATAATTATTTGTAATTTCAATAGCATTTTAGATATTTTATGAACATTCAACCAAAAAACAAACATATACTAAAATATTAACACCTTATTATGTCATATAAATTGACATATCCATATGACAATGGTAGAATATATTAAAACAAACTGCCACCGGGTAGAATAGTGCTTTGCACTCGTTACACATCGTTAGGTCTTAGAAGATGTGTTGACGAGTGTTATTTTTTTGAGGTTTAA
The DNA here is from genome assembly GCA_036310085.1 of Ruminococcus sp. Taxonomy (GTDB): domain Bacteria; phylum Bacillota; class Clostridia; order Oscillospirales; family Acutalibacteraceae; genus Ruminococcoides. The sequence continues at coordinate 32,583 of JAXJSN010000074.1, read as the reverse complement.
ATATGAACAAACTAATAAATAAATTAGGGTATTTTTCAAAATGCGAACTGATATTATGGGGCGTTTCTGCATTATCAATTATTGTATCATTTATTATTTTTGACAAAACAAATTATATAACCCTGACGGCTTCTTTAATAGGTACAACTTCTTTGATATTATGTGCTAAAGGAAATCCGCTCGGACAGATTTTAATGATTTTATTTAGTATTCTTTATGGTATAATTTCATTATCGTTTTCTTATTATGGCGAAATGATTACTTATTTAGGAATGACTATGCCTATGGCAATTTTTTCTTTGATTTCTTGGCTACGAAATCCTTATAAAGGAAATAAATCAGAAGTTGCAGTAAATAAGCTAAATCGCAAAGAGATTATTTTTATGCTGATACTTAGTGCAGTTGTAACACTAATATTTTTTCATATTCTAAAATACTTTAACACTGCAAACTTACTGCCAAGTACTATTTCTATAACAACAAGCTTTATTGCCGCTTACCTTACACTAAGAAGAAGTCCGTTTTTTGCTTTGATTTATGCACTGAATGATATTGTTCTTATATTTTTATGGACTATGGCATCTATATCAAACAGCTCATACATATCTGTGATTGTATGCTTTATTGCATTTTTTGTAAACGATATTTACGGATTTATAAGCTGGCTAAAAATGCAAAAAAGACAAGCTTCTTAATATAAATCTTTAAGCACTTAATAATTAATGGCTGTTCAGTATTCAAATACCGAAACAGCCATTTTATAATTTACAAAATAATACTTATCGGTACTTTATGTAGTACCTTATCAAAGATTTAATCCGAAAGAAATTGAAATAGCGTTGTTAATTTCGTCCATACAATTCTCATCAATACTGCCCATTTTTTCTTTTAAACGCTTTTTATCAATTGTTCTGACTTGCTCCAAAAGAACCACACTATCTTTTGCAAGTCCTGACGAATCTGCATGCAATGGTATATGTGTAGGCAAATTCGCTTTTGACTGTTGGCTGGTAATAGCCGCCGCAATTACAGTTGGACTAAATCGATTACCCACATCATTTTGTACTATTAAAACAGGTCTTATTCCACCTTGTTCCGAGCCAACTACCGGACTTAAATCTGCATAATAAATATCGCCACGCTTGATATTCATTATTTTCACGCTCCAAATTGATTATTTACTGATATTTTTGCCTGTCATACAGATTTTATACAGCTAATATATAATATTTTTGAGCGTAAAAATTGTGAGCAATCTATTACTTAAAATCATTTTTCAAAGTTAAAAACTGAATACTGAAATCGTCATTTTCCGAAACAATTTTTGTAATCATACCATTACTATCTGCTGACAACTTATATTTTATATTATCCAAATCAATTATATAGTTGTTATTGTTATTTAAGGGTAATCCAACCGCTTTTCTTAAAACAGAATTTAAAATGCTTGTAAACCCGCTTGACGGAAGATAAGCTTCATCTGCACTACACTCCAAGCCGTCAAGTGTAATGTGTACCTCAGAATTTTTATAGCTTAAATTAAGATTTTTCAAAGAATCAGGATATGTAATACTCATATTAATAACACCTTGCCGCCCGACCGAAAGACTCCCTTTTATTGTAATATCGTTAAACTTTGCAACAAAATCCGAAGTAAAATTGGTTATTAACTGCTTTGTTTCCTCTTTTGATTCACAGCCACATAAAACAAAAATCGGTAAAAAAAAGAGGACACACAATGATTTCAAAACTCTGTATGCCATACAGCACCTCCTGTTTTGATACATTATATGTCCTTTATATAATTTAAATTACGATAAACAAGTTAAAATCCTAACTCTAAAAAAGCCTTAGAAATACAATCTATTATATCGGTAGGCAACATAGAAATTTTACCAAGCTTTTTAGCCGCTATATCACCTGCTAATCCGTGCAGATAAACAGCCGCTACAGCAGATTCAAATGGCTTTGAACCTTGAGCAAGCAACGCTGAGGTCATTCCTGCAAGTACATCTCCGCTACCTCCTGTAGCCATTCCTGAATTACCTGTTGGGTTAATATTAACTCGTCCATCAGGCGAAGCAATTACAGTCCCTGAACCTTTAAGAACAGTAACTACATTATATTTTTTAGAAAAGTCAACCGCTGTCTTTGCCCTATTAGTATTAATCGTTTTAGCCGAAACACCTGAAAGCAATCTGCCCATCTCTGCAGGATGAGGGGTAATAATAATCGGAGCTTTTGCAGACTTTAAAACATCAGGATTTAAAGCAACACAATTAAGTGCATCGGCATCAATAACCATAGGCACTGAACAGTTTTGGATAAGAGAATTTACAAGCTTAATCGTATCATCGCATACTCCTAAACCACAACCAACAAGAACTGCTTTAGACTTATCAGCTTGTTCCAAAAGAAAATCAAGATTACTAAAGCTAATTTTTCCGTTTGTTTCATCAATTGGAAAATAAACACTCTCAGGCAAAGAAGGTGCAACAATAGGATAAATACTTTTAGGTAACGCAGATTTTAGTAAACCTAAACCACATCGCAATGCCGCTTCACCTGCCATCATCGCAGCTCCAGCCATACCATAGCTACCACAAATGCTGAGCAATGAACCCATTGTGCCTTTATTGGCATCGTCAGGTCTTAAAAATATAGTCTGCTTAACAGTTTGAATATCTGTATAATTCATCAATTAACCTACGCTTCTTTTATAAAAAAGCTTTAATACAATATCTTTATTAAGATATGGACGCATAGCCTGCAAAATCTTTTCATTAGGAGAAAATGCCAGAACACTTTTGCCATAAGCTGAACTATTGAATACAGCGTAGTAATTTTCTTTGTCGCACTTTAAATCTCTAACCGCTGTAAAAGTTTTTGAAAAACGCATATCTTCAATAGATTTTTCGCCAATTTCAAGCTTTTCAATCTCTCTTATCGGAACTTTGCAAACAAGCTTACGCTTTCTAAGGTCAATAATTTTTGCTACAACAAGGTTATCGTCACTAATTGAATACTCGTACTCAACCCTTAATGAATGAAAAATATACCATACGATATAAGAACCGCCAACAAGAATAAAAAACGCAATAAAAACTAAGTACGGTATGTACTGAGCAAACATAACGCAAATAATCGGCAAAGAAATGAGCGAGAAAACAGAAATAATCTTAATTAAAGTATCTTTAAAGCTTTTTGCTCTTTTGACAACCTGCTCGTTAAATATATCCAATTTAAAATCTCCTTTTATTTAATCATCTGAATAAGTTGCTTCGACATTAATCATTCGTGAATCCGAAGAAGGGTTTCTTGAATATTTTCCGCAAAGAACAAGCAATACTATATCTGAAACACCCTCATATATCAAAACAATACCGAGGATTGCAAACAATAAATCTCCAAAAAATGCAGGGAAAATAATCGTAGATACACTAAGCAATATTACCGCCATTGAAACAAGCAGACTTACCCACCAATATTTCATACCGAGTCTTCTGAGAAAAAGAGCATTTTTAATGTCCATTATACTGTCAATAATAATAATTGTTCCTATAATTGCAAACAAAATGCTGACAACAGATTGCGGTGACAACAAAGTAAACACACCGAAAGCAGTAGAAATAACACCTATAATAACTTCAAAATAAAGCTTATTTGACCCTGTTGTAAAGAATTTGATAATGTTAAACAATCCGTAAACCGTAAGCACAGCTCCAAGCACATAACAAAGAGCGTTACTTACCTTATCAGGCCACACAACAGTAATTATACCAAGTACAATACAAGACAAAGCAGATATTATAACCGCAGATGCTTGCTTAGCTTCCTTAGCTTTTCTTTTAAAACTTCCCATAAAATCTCACCTTAATCAATTCGTTTATCACAGTAACCGCACATTACCATATCCATTTTATCATATGCAAGATTAGGGAGATAATTCTCCTGCTGAGTAATGCAATTAGGATTAGTGCAATGATGCTGTGAAACATAGGTTTCTCTTTCTTCTAAAAGGAAGTCTTCTTCTTGTAACAACAAAAGAATAAGAGCCATTCTGCCGTACATTCCATACTGAGCCTGTTTAAAGTAAAGTGCTCGTGGGTCAGAATCAATATCTACAGTGATTTCGTTTACACGAGGCAACGGATGAAGAATTATCATATCTTCCCTAGCTTTATCAAGCTTTTCACGGTCAAGAACAAATACATTTTTCTGAGCCTGATACTCTTCTTCACTCGCAAAACGCTCACGCTGAATACGAGTCATATATAACATATCAAGGTCAGTAATTGAATCTGCCAAACTATTAGAAAGCTCATATTTACAACCGTGCTTTTCTAAAATATCAATAACATAAAGCGGTACGCTTAATTCCTTTGTGGAAATAAGAACGAAAGTATTGTTTTCATATTTTGAAAGAGTTTTAATCAAAGAGTGTACAGTTCTACCGTTAAGAAGGTCACCGCAAACACCAATCTTTAAATTATCAAGTCTACCCTTTTCACAGCTAAGGGTAATAATATCTGCAAGAGTTTGAGTTGGGTGAAGATGTCCGCCATCGCCGCAATTGATTACAGGTACATCAGAATAAAGCGATGCCGCCATAGCAGTTCCCTCGACAGGATGACGCATAGCGATAATATCGGCATAGCCTGCGATAATAGTTGTAGTATCCTTAAGGCTTTCACCCTTAGAAACAGATGAATTCATAGGGTTGTCAAAGCCGATTGTACGACCGCCTAGCTTTAACATAGCAGTCTGGAAAGACATTTGAGTTCTTGTACTTGGCTCATAAAAAAGTGTAGCAAGAATTTTACCGTCACAAGCATGGCGGAAATCCGCAGGATTTTTCATAATTTTTTTAGCTTTTCTGATAACCTTATCAATTTGCTCCGTTGTCATAGATTCAAGATCAATCAAATTTTTACATTTCATATAATCACGCTTTCCATTAAAAATAATACCGTTATTATTATATACATTAATTGTTGCGGCTTATCTTAAAATATATTTATACAAGTATATTTTATCAAATATAACATATTTTTAATATATAAAAAAGAATAATACACAATTCAAACAAAAACATTTATTAAAAAGCGAGTGTATAGAAAGCATTTTGACAGAAATAACATTATAATAACAAACACCTATTCAAACAAAATAACTTATTCTAACAGAAAACTCCCACAGCCAAGGCTGTGGGAGTAATAAACTAATTATTCTTAATTAAAACAAAGTTATAAATTAAGCAACTAATTCGCCTGTTCTACCTGTTTCGTAGTTAGCCTCTGAAAGGTACTTCTGGATGCATGTTACATCGTGAACATTTACCTTACCATCAGCTGTTACATCAGCGATTTCTGTGTTAAATTCGATATCGAGTTCCATTTCAACGATATATCTCTGGATATATGTAACATCGTTGATGTCAACCTTATCGTCGTTGTTTACATCACCGTAAACAGGACCAGCAGGAGCAGGACCCTGAATGTCGATTGAAATAGCAACTGTACCTGTCTTTGTGTTGAAGTCAAAACCGTTTACATCAATTGTAAGAGTAACAGTTGAACCGTCCTCTTCAACAACGATTGATGGGTTTGTCTGACCGTCAAATGTACCGTCGCTTGCCCAGTTGTAAGCCCAACCATAGTTACAAGCAAACTTAACCTGATAGTTATCGAAAGCATCAATGTTTGTGTATGTGATTGACCATACGCCAGGTGTTACCTCTGTGAGGTTGTTAGAAGCATCTGTTGTATCCCAGCTTGCACCGTTAAGCCATGTGCCGTCACCGTTACCAACAGCTGTGATTGATGTAAGCTCGAATGTACCAAGACCTGCAGACTCAACTGCGATAGCGTTTGTTACAGAAGAATAGTAGATTGTTACATCAGCTTCTGAAGTCATTGTGATACCATAGTTCTGGTCACCATTACCCCAAGCGTTTGTCCATGTACCATCTGTAACCTTAAAGCTGTAAGAACCAGCTGGAATGTACTCAAATGTGATAGCGTAGTCATAGTCAACGCCATCGAAATTGTAAGCACCAAATGTCATAGCATTTTCTTCAGGAGCCCAGCTATAACCTGTAAGACCTGCATCACCAGCTACTGTACGGAGTGGAGCTGAAGGAACTACTTCTGATGAAGGCTCTGTAGCCTCTGTTGATGGCTCTGTAGCTTCTGTTGAAGGTTCTGTAGCCTCTGTTGATGGCTCAGTAGCTTCTGTTGAAGGCTCTGTAGCCTCTGTTGATGGCTCTGTAGCCTCTGTTGAAGGCTCTGTAGCCTCTGTTGATGGAGTTGAAGAAATGTTAAGTAATGCAGCAACTACTTCAAGGCTAGCTGTGTTTGGATATGTTTCAACATCACCAAATTCACCAGCATAATCAGCAGCATACTGATCATATACAGCCTGTGGGTCAACTGCTAACTGCTCGCAAACGCTAGCAACAACATTAGCGTCGATGATAGAAGCGTTGATTACAGCCCAGCTGTGAAGGAACTGGGAAACGATCTGCTGCTTTGGCTGGTTAGCAGGGAAGAAATTACCTACTACCTTACCTGTTGAAGTAATAGCAGCCTTAGGACCATACTTAGCAGCAAGTTCAGGATCTGTCCATGTTGCAGCGTAGTCCATCTTTGAAGAGTCTTCTGTGTTTTCAACTAATTCGCCTGTTACATAAACTGTACCACCATAGCACTCAGTTGAAAGTGTTACATTACAAGTCTGATGAGCAGCACCGTTTGTATCTTTTGTTGAGAAAAGAAGTGCATAGTCACAACCCTCTGTAAGAGCTGCCTTAAGCTTTGAGTCTACATCATAGTAGTAAAGACCTGTAGCAGCGTCTTTTTTACATGATTCTGACTTTGACTGCCAAGCAGGAGTCTGAATTGGTGTATCCTGCTCACCATATACATGATAAATGTGGCAGAAAACTGACTTTGTTGTACCCCACTCTTCAATAGTAGGTACCTGGAAATAAATTCTGTGATCCTCAGCAGCAGATGCAGAGATTGTAGCCATACCTGTGAAGCAAGACATAGCTGTAAGAATTGCAAGAACCATGCTGAGCACTTTTGATGATTTTTTCATCTTTAAATCCTCCTTTTTAATTTACTCGTATTATGAGCAATTACATTATATCTTAAATTCTTATATATTACAAGACCTTTTTGGTAAATTTATTAATATAATTTTTATTTCAATAACAAATTTTTATCATTGCATTAAAATCACAATTATTTTTTATGTATTTTGACATATACTTGACACTTTGACAAAATAATAGTATTATTAAAAGTGTTTATATTCTCAAAAAGTGAGGTTTAATTTATGGAAAACACTAAAAAAACGATGGACAAAATTGTTGCCCTTTGTAAAGGCAGAGGTTTTGTGTATCCGGGCTCAGAAATTTACGGCGGACTTGCTAATACTTGGGATTACGGTCCACTTGGTATGGCCCTAAAAAATAACATCAAGCAGGCTTGGCTCAAAAAATTTGTTCAGGAAAACAAATATAATGTTGGTCTTGATTCTGCGATTCTTATGAATCCACAAACTTGGGTTGCTTCCGGTCATCTTGGCGGATTTTCTGACCCACTTATGGATTGTAAAGAATGTAAAACTCGTCATCGTGCTGATAATCTTATTGAAGACTTTGACGGAACTAATGTAGCAGGCTGGACTAACGAGCAAATGCTTGAATACATTAATGAGAAAAATATAGTTTGTCCTAACTGCGGTAAGCATAATTTTACTGATATTCGTCAGTTTAACCTTATGTTCAAAACTTTCCAAGGTGTTACTGAGGACAGCAAAAACGAAATTTACCTTCGTCCTGAAACTGCACAGGGTATTTTCGTAAACTTCTCAAACATTCAGAGAACTACTCGTAAAAAGGTTCCTTTTGGTGTTGCTCAGATTGGTAAATCTTTCCGTAATGAAATTACACCGGGTAACTTTATTTTCCGTGTTAGAGAGTTTGAGCAGATGGAGCTTGAATTTTTCTGTAAGCCAGGTACAGACCTTGAGTGGTTTGAATACTGGAGAGCATTCTGCCGTGACTTCCTCTATTCATTAAATATCAAAGAGGAAAACCTCAGACTCCGTGACCACTCAGCCGAGGAGCTTTGCTTCTATTCTAAGGCTACTACTGACTTTGAGTACCTCTTCCCATTTGGTTGGGGCGAACTTTGGGGCGTTGCAGACAGAACTGACTACGACCTAACTCAGCACAGCAATACTTGTGGTAAGCCACTTGAATACTTTGACCAGACTACAAATGAAAAGTATATACCATATGTTATTGAGCCATCTCTTGGCGTTGAAAGACTTTTCCTTGCACTTATGGTTGAGGCTTATGACGAAGAAGTTATTGATGAAAAGGATACACGAGTTGTATTAAGACTTCATCCTACACTTGCTCCTTTCAAAGCTGCTGTACTTCCGCTTTCTAAAAAGCTTAGTGAGCAGGCAGATGCTGTTTACGAAGAACTTTCAAAGAGCTTTATGGTTGACTTTGACGAGGCAGGCTCTATTGGTAAGCGTTACAGAAGACAGGATGAAATTGGTACTCCGTTCTGTATTACATACGACTTTGATTCAGTAGAAGATGGTTGCGTAACTGTTCGTGACCGTGACACAATGGCTCAGGAAAGAGTTGCAATTGACAAGCTTACTGAGTACATTGCAGAAAGAATTAAATTCTAATTATATACCTTTATAAAATAAAACAGGCTATGATATTTTAGTGTCATAGCCTGTTTTTGCTTTGTATAATAATATTTTGTAAATTTAGCTATTTATTTAATCTGCGTAATATACACATAAAATGTATACTAAACAATTTGATAAAAAATCAAAAATAGACCCCCGAAATAAATTCGGGGGTCGTAGACCGTGTAATTAAACAGCTGCAATCTGGAGGTAGTTATTCTTTGTGTTGAAGATAAACTTGTAGTTGCCAGCCTTAGTTACCTTGAATGTAATAAAGCCCCAACCCTTACCGCAAGCTGTGTTGCTCATTGAATCAGTATAAGTATTCTTTCTACCGATGAAAGAAGCACCATCATTGCCTGTTACAGCGAATGTGTATGTGCCTGGCTTAAGGTTTACTGTCTTTGAAACAGCATTAGCTAATGTTGTCTTTTCAAAGTTAAAGCCAATACCTGAACCAAATACTGCATAATCAGAATCATTTGATGTTACAGGTAATACTGTTACATAGTTTGTACCCTTGTTGTAGATAAACTCATATACGCCTGTGTTCTTAACTGTGAACTCTACATAGCCCCAGTTGTCGCCGCAAAGCTCTCTACCGATTGAATCTGTGTATGTCTTATTTCTACCGTAAGAAATACCTGTAGCATCGTCTGTTACAACGAATCTGTAGTCGCCTGCTGGAAGAGCAACTGTGTTCTTAAGAATATCTGCGTTGTTTGTCTTAGCAAGACCAACATTGATAGAACCTCTTACCTTGTATGTTGAAAGGTTCTTCTTAACTGTGCTGTCACAAGTAACATCTAAGTACTTATTAACAGTGTTGAATGTAAATGTATATTTACCGCCTGTTGTCTTAAGAGTTACATAACCCCAACCTTTACCGAGCTGAGCCTTTGTAACGCTATCTGTATGAGTTGTACCTCTACCGAAGTAAGTACCTGTAGTTGTATCATCAACTACAAACTTGTATGTACCTGCAGGAAGGTCAACTGTACCTGTTACAACCTTTGGTGAATACTTTGTCTCGTTAAGAGCAAGAGTAATGTTACCTCTGAGCTGATAGTTTGTGTACTTAACATCGCCTGAAGCTGTAGTAGGCTGTGTTGTTGGCTGTGTTGTTGGCTGTGTTGTTGAAACTGCTGATGTACCTGAAATTGCAGAATTTTCAAAACCTGCAACGCTTGAAAGGTCAACAAGTGCACCATTAGCTACTGCATTAGCGTAGAAAAGATCATCGTTGATTGTGTAACCAACTGAAAGTTCTTCAACTGTAAGAGCAGCTGTAGCATTACCTGCACCTACAACATCGAATGTTACCTGAACAAACTCTTTAGAAGTTTTGAAGTTATAGAGGTTATCAATATTTGAGAAGTTACCCTTGATTACGCCATTGCCGTTGCGTGTAACAGCATCAGTTACATATGGCATAAGAGTTGGGTTCTTAGCAGGGTCAAAGCTAAGTGCTGAAGTGTCATACTTAAGGCTCCACTGACCATTTACGATGTCCATAGCAGACTTAAGGTTATAAGTAACTGTTACAGTCTTTGTTGTCTTAGGATCATATGTTTTTGATTCTGTTGAACCGCAAACATTTGACTCAGCCTTGAGCTGAAGCATTGATGTAGTTGGAGCTTCTGAAGAAGATGGCTCTGTAGTAACTGAAGATGGCTCAGTTGGCTTTGAAGTTGGCTGTGTAGGAATAACAACGCCGCCCTTACCGATTCTTGCAAACTCAGAAGTAATTACATCTTCGTCGTCTTTTTCGTGTGATGTACTTGGGTCATTACCGTAGTCGCCTGCTGCGTTATCAAGTACTGTGTCGTCAAAAGGAATACAGTCAAGAGCTGACTCACCTCTTGTAGCAACAACCATTGCACCGATACCATTATTGTTTAAGTATGCAGAATCAATACCGAGAAGTGAAAGTGGAATCTTAATCTCATAGAATGAGTCATACTTAGTATTGTGTGTACCGCTGCCGCCCTTAAATGTCTTGTAATCTACCCAGTCTGCAGATTCGTCATAAACATCGCTTGTAGACTCTGAATAGTTAAGACCATAGATTGAATCACAGATGTTACCTTCAGCCATCTTGTACTCGATGCCGTTAGACTTAAAGTTCTTACAGCCTTCTTCGTAGTTTGTGTTACCCTGAGCGTCAACAGCTGTGAACATTGCAGGTGTACCAAGACCTGGCTTACCGCTCATATAGAAGAGGTGGTCAACATGCTGATCAAACTTAAGACCCATCTTCTGACCCCAAATAGGGTTGCCTGATGTGTTCTTGTTTGACATTGATGTGCTTGATGGGTCAACACTTAAAGCAAGAATAAGTGGAACATCGAGAACTCTACCGCCATCTGAAAGAGGACCATCGCCTTCACGAGCCCATGTATCAGTTGTATTTACCATCTGCCAACCTACATAGAGATTGCTGTTATCCCATGAAGCGAAAAGAGCATATGTATCAAGAACACAGTTCTCGTGACCGCCCTTATAGTGGTTAGCAACATCCCAAGCTGCACCTTGAGCGATTAACATATCCTTTGACCAGTCACTAAAGCTACCATCAATAGTGATAGAGCCCTGCTTACCAACCTGTCCGCTTGGGTTTGTAGCATAATACTTGCTAGCTAATGTGCCGCCTGTTGATGCGTTTACAGTAAGAGCTGTTGAAACGCTACCTGTAAGCATTAATGCAGAAAGCAAAACGCTTACAATTTTCTTTGTGCTTTTCATTAATTTAAAACCTCCTAAATATTTGTATCCGTGTAATTTGACATACGAATACCTTTACATTATCATTATATATTCAAACTTGCAAAAATACAATAATAAAATTAGATGTGCATAGTTTTTTGTCGCTATGCACATCTATCAGAGGGTTTTATTATTAATATTTACCAATAAAAATTGTTAGTATTCTTGCTTAATCTTTTTTATTCCATATAGCTTTCTAAGTAATGCAGAAATCAGCTTTGGTCGCTCAATAAGTACAACTTTCATAACTACCTCCTTGCACAAGATATGCTTACAATTACCAGTGCTAAAGCCGCTACGACAAGAACGCAATCACTCGGTAACAGCGCGGCTATCAGCAAGCCTGCTCCAAAAAAGAATGTTGATTTTATTTTCTGTGTATGGCACCTCACTGTATCACCCTTTAATAGTTTATACAAAACGCCTGATTATGTGCATAGTACCTTGAAAAATTTTCTTTTATAGGTTAAGATATAATACGGAGGTTATAGATATGAGAACTCTGGAAATTGGAAAAAACGACGCTAACCAGCGTCTTGATAAATTTTTACAAAAACGCTTTAAGACCTTGCCAAAATCACTTATGTATAAGTACATAAGAAAGAAATGCATTAAGGTCAACGGCAAAAAATGTGATATTCAAACTATGCTCAAGCAAGGAGATGTACTCACATTTTACATTAAAGATGAATTTTTTGAGCATGCTGAAGAAAAAAGCTATGAATTTATGAAAGCACCATCAAAGCTTGATATTGTTTATGAGGATGAAAATATTATTCTCATTGACAAAAAGCCGGGTGTAATTGTTCATCCTGACAAGAGCTATCATTTTGATTCACTTGTATCAAGAGTACAGCATTATTTATATGAAAAAGGCGAATACAACCCCGATGAAGATAAAGCCTTCTCCCCTGCCCTTGTAAACAGAATTGACAGAAACACAGGCGGCATTGTTATTGCCGCTAAAAACGCTGACAGTTTGCGAATTTTGAACGCAAAGATGAAATCACGAGAGCTTGAAAAGTATTATCTTTGTCTTGTTCACGGAACACCTAAAAAAGCAACCGACACATTACACGGCTACATTACAAAAAACGAAAGCAAAAACAAGGTAACTGTATTTAGCAAAGAGGTTGAAAATTCAAAAGAAATCAAAACCAAGTACACCGTACTAAAATCAAACAACAAAATGTCGCTTGTTGAAATTGAATTGCTTACCGGAAGAACACATCAAATTCGTGCACATATGGCATCAATCAATCATCCTCTTGTTGGTGATTCTAAATACGGAAATAATAAAAAAGCACCTGATAATTTTAAATACCAGGCACTTTACAGTTATAAATTAATATTTAATTTTGAAACCGAAGCAGGGATTTTGGATTACCTCAACGGCAAAGAATTTGAAGTTGATAAGGTATGGTTTACTGATTATATTTACTGATTATATTTACTGATTACCGGTACATTAATCGGTAATCGCAAGCATAGCACACATTGTACCTCTTTTACCTTTGGTTGCTCGATGACTCCAAAGTAACTCGCTGTTGCAGTTGGTACAAACATCAGAAACTGTTATGTTTTCAGATTTGACACCTGCCGAAATTAAAATCTGTCTGTTTGCTTCAAGTAAGTCAACCATATACTTGCCATCTGCTTTTTCAAATACAAATTTTGAGCTATCGACATTTTCAAGCTTTAAAAAGTTTTCTGCACAAGGAAAATCCACCTCATAACAGCACACAGAAATAGCCGGACCTATTGCCGCTTTTACATCGGCAGGGTTTGTTCCGTACTGTTCCTGCATTTTTTGTACAACATTCTGACCTATTCTGCCTACTGTACCTCTCCAACCGGCATGAGCAAGACCTATTACCTTTTTATTAGTATCTACAAAAAACAAAGGTGTACAATCGGCATAATAAGTTACTAAAGTTATACCCGTTTCATTTGTTACGAGTGCGTCTACACTTTGAATATCTTTAGGTTTATAAATTCCGATACCTTTATTTTCTGATGTTACCACTCTTACAAAAGTATTATGGTCCTGAGATGAAGCAACAAGGCTTTCATATTCAAAACCTGCACTTTTGCAAAGTCGCTTGTAATTTTCGGTAACATTATCAGGATTATCGCCACGATTGAACGCAAGATTCATAGAGTCAAATTCTCCTGTAGAAACACCGCCTAAGCGAGTTGAAAATGCGTGATTTATAAAGTTTATTTCTGATAACGAATTATAAGTAAGATAAGGAACTTTGTCAGGATTATTAAGTTTCATAACCTTTGAAGAAAAATACATAAAAACACCTCTGCTATACAAAACAAACCAATATTTATTCTTGAAAAAAATACTATAATAGTATAATATATAATATGTAATAAAAAATCTATACTTTTATTTATTGCTTATTCTAAAATTTTAATTGGGGTATATATATGAAAAAAAAGAAAATATTTGGACTTAACATAAAAACCGATTGCAAATACTGTGAAAATGCAAGCTTTGAAAACTCGGTTATTATTTGCAAAAAGAACAAAAGTATAATAAACGGTAAATGCAGAGCTTTTAGGTATGACCCTATTATGCGTATTCCAAACAACACATCATCAACATCAAAATTTACTGTTGATGATTTTAAACTTTAATTTATTAAATAATTGAACACATAAGGCTGACTTGTTATCTGCTGAAAATCTTAAACTGCGATTTTCATTAATTAAAACAAGTCAGCCTTTTTATTATTAAATTAAATTCTTACACTCCTGCAAGTTTTCTTTGCATAGCGGTAACATCGGCTACATTTACAACTGAGTTACCGTCAAAATCTGCAAGCTTAAGCTGTGCTTCATAAAATACAGCAAGCTCTGCTTTATATCTTTGCAAATATGTTGCATCCTTGATATTTATTTTGCCGTCAAGATTAACATCGCCTTTTTGATATTCCTTAAAAACAGGCTTATCGTAATCTGCATCAGGATTCATAATCCATTGTGCAGTTACAATCATATCGGATTTAACGCTTGAAAAATCCAAATCCCATCCGCTAAACAAATACATTTTATTTTTCGGTACAACAGGCTCAACAGCTGATTTGCCGTTCTTTACCTTTTGAGTGTTTATGGTATTTCCAAATCCATCTTTAAATGCAACTACATACTCTTTTGCGTTTTCAGTTTTGTTATTGTCAATACCTACCACTTCAAAATCAAGCGATGAAAAATCTTGTGTATTTCCGGGGTATGGATAGAAAGCTGAATTACTGATATAAGCTTGGTTAGTATTTTTATCCACCAACTGTAATTGGTTTATGAATCACTATAAAACTAAGCTCGTAGCCCTCTTTCATTTCTATTGAAAGAGTAGCGGTTTCACCAGGAGAATATGATTTTTTATCCGTTGAGATGGATTTGATAGGAGTTTCATCAAAACTCAGCTCTACCGCTGATACATTAACAGGCAATAAAGCTACAGTCATTAATATAGATAAAAAGACAGATAATAATTTTACTCTCATTCTTTTAAACATTGTAACTATCACTCTTTTTACTTTTATTTTCTTCTCATAGAAATTTGAATTAATAAAAGTTTACGCCATTTGGAAATCTCTTATATAACTTTCGATTGTATTCTTAATAACTCGTTTAGCTTCTTTTGCACCGCTAATCTGGCTTACATAAGTTTCCTTGTCACATTCGAGAGTTTTGTATATTTCAAAGAAATGCTTAATCTCCTCAAAACGATGCTTTGGAAGTTCCTTAATATCGTTGTAAGAATTATAATTAGGGTCATTAATAGGAACGGCAATGATTTTTTCATCATTTGAATTGCCATCAACCATACTAAGCACACCAATTGGCTTGCACTCAACAAGAGTCATTGGCTGAATTGTTTCACTGCAAAGAACAAGAACATCCAACGGGTCTCCGTCTTCGCAATATGTTCGTGGAATAAAACCATAATTTGCAGGATAATGAGTTGAAGTAAACAACACTCTGTCAAGCTTTAATAAACCGGTTTCTTTATCCAGTTCATATTTATTTTTACCGCCTTTTGAAATTTCTATTACGGCATAAAAAATATCACAAGTAATTCTTTTTGGAGAAATATCGTGCCAAATATTCAAATTAATCAATCCTTTTAAATTTCTTATATTGCTTATAATTATAAATAAATAATCAATTGTTGTCAAGCCAAAGTAAAAGGTTGCCGCAGACCGAAACCCACGGCAACCATTGTATAAAACACAATAATTTGTATGGTTATTTAGCTTTTTAGCTGATATAAAATAACCTTATCAAACTCAAGCGATTTTTTTACATCTATAATTCTTTGATTTGATGAACCTCTAAATGAAAGACTTATATCCTTTAGCTCTGCTACAAACCTGCCGTCCACAAGAATATCAATATAGCTAAGCATTTCGTCAGTAACCTCACATCTTGCCCGACTGTTGTTCAAAAGCTCCTTATCAAACAAATATCCTGAATAACACCATATTGTTTTATTTGGATATGTCTGCTTTATTCGCTTTAACAAATTAACAAGCACTTTTTGATTAGAAGGTTCAAAAGGCTCACCGCCAAGCAATGAAAATCCGTTGATATAATCAGGAGCAAGACTTTCGATGATTTCGTCCTCGATTTCTTTTGTAAACGGCTTTCCAAAATTAAAATCCCAAGTTTCAGAATTAAAACAATCTTTGCAATGATGAGTACATCCCGATACAAACAAAGATACCCTGACACCCTCACCATTTGCAATATCGTATTTTTTTATTTCACCGTAATTCATCAGAGATGAAGCACCCTCTCTTTAATTTCCTGAGTTCTTCCCTGATTCCAATACTGAGTACCAATATAACCACAAGTTCTTCTTGCAACATTCATTTTATCCTGATTGCGGTTATGGCATTTAGGACATTCCCAAAACAGCTTTCCGTCTTCTTCAACTATTGAAATTTCTCCGTCAAAACCACATTCCTGACAATAATCACTTTTTGTATTAAGTTCTGCATACATAATATTATTGTAGATAAACTTAATAATCTGTAAAACAGCAGGGATGTTGTTCTGCATATTTGGAACCTCAACATAGCTTATTGCACCACCTGTAGACAAAGCCTGAAACTGAGATTCAAATTTAAGCTTTGAGAACGCATCAATAGGCTCTGTAACATTTACATGATAGCTATTTGTTATATAGCTTTTATCTGTTACACCCTCAACAATGCCAAAACGCTTTTGAAGACATTTTGCAAACTTGTATGTAGTACTCTCGATTGGTGAACCATAAATACCAAAGGCTATGTTGGTTTCTTCCTTCCACTTATCGCAAGCTTCGTTCATTTTTTTCATTACACTCAGAGCAAATGGTGTAGCCTCAGGGTCAGTGTGAGATTTGCCTGTCATAAAACGAGTACACTCGCAAAGACCTGCATATCCAAGTGAAATTGTGGAATATCCGCCGGTAAGAAGCTTGTCTATTTTTTCGCCTTTTTTAAGTCTTGCAAGTGCTCCATACTGCCAAAGAATTGGAGCAGCATCTGAAAGAGTACCTTTAAGGCGATTATGGCGACACATAAGAGCTCTGTAACAAAGTTCGAGTCTTTCGTCAAAAATTTTCCAGAATTTATCGTAATCTCCACCTGATGAAAGTGCAACATCAACAAGATTTATAGTTACAACACCCTGATTAAATCTGCCATAAAATTGATAGTTACCGTTTTCGTCTTTCCACGGACTTAACGCACTACGGCAACCCATTACAGGGAAGCAGTTACCCTCTTTAAGCTCCTTCATTTTCTTTTCTGAAATATAATCAGGAACAAGTCTGCGAGAAGTACACTTTGCGGCAAGCTCTGTAAGATAGAAATACTCGGAATCCTCGTGAATATTATCTTCCTCGAGAACATAAATAAGCTTTGGAAATGCAGGAGTTACCCAAACGCCTGCCTCATTTTTTACACCCTGATAGCGTTGCTTTAGGGTTTCTTCTATAATAAGAGCAAGGTCCTTTTTCTCCTGCTCATTTTTAGCTTCATTAAGATACATAAACACGGTAACAAAGGGAGCCTGACCATTTGTTGTAAGAAGTGTTACAACCTGATACTGAATTGTCTGAACACCTCTGTTTACCTCTTTACGAAGTCTTTGTTCAACAATATCGTTGATTTTTTCATCCGCAACCTCAACACCGAGCTGTGCAATCTCTGCATAGGTTTCTTTACGAATTTTTTCTCTTGAAATCTGCACAAATGGTGCAAGATGTGCAAGGCTTATACTCTGACCGCCATACTGATTACTAGCAACCTGAGCAATAATTTGAGTAGCAATATTACAAGCTGTTGAAAAGCTATGTGGCTTTTCAATAAGAGTATCAGTAATAACAGTACCGTTTTGAAGCATATCTTCAAGATTTACCAAATCACAGTTATGCATATGCTGAGCAAAATAGTCGGAATCGTGGAAATGAATAACACCTTGCTTATCAGCTTCAACAATATCCGGTGGTAACAACATTCTGCTTGTAAGGTCACGACTTACCTCGCCTGCCATATAGTCACGCTGAACGCTGTTTACAGTAGGATTTTTGTTGGAGTTTTCCTGCTTTGCCTCCTCATTATTACACTCAATAAGAGAAAGGATTCTATTATCGGTTGTATTGGCTTTACGCACGAGTGAACGAGTAAAACGATATCTTACATAGTTTCTGGCAAGAGAAAAAGCACCTTTAGCCATAAGCTGATCCTCTACCATATCCTGAATTTCCTCAACGGAAACTGCTCTTTTTATCTTATTACATTTATATTCAACATAATCGGCTATATCTTCAATCTGCTGCTGGGTAAGTCTGCCCTGCTCAACTGAACCATTAGCCTTGGAAATAGCATTAACAATCTTTTTAATGTCGAAATTTTCTTCCGAACCATTACGCTTGATTATTTTCATAAAATCCCCTTCCTTCTTAAATTACCTATAATAATCGGTGAGATATATTATAGCTGAAATTCCTCAAATATACTGTTGCAAAAGCAACAATAATAATATATAATATCTATATGTTGTATTACAACAAAATACCAAACACATTATAAGGTGGTACTTATGTACAATTATTCATCATCAAAAAAGCTTTTTAATACAGACCTTAATGAGTTTAAAGACTGTTTTACCCCTGTAAAAAAGGTATTTAATAAAGGCGAAATCATAATAAAATCATCATCAGAAAACGATAAAATAGGAATTATAGAAAAAGGTACTGCATATATGATAACAATAAATTCGGACGCACAACGCAGAATCCTTGAATATTACCAAAGTGGCAATATGCTGGGCAAAAGCTTTATTCCGATTAACGATAACACCGTTTATTACATTGTTGCAAAAACCGAATGCACTGTTAATTTTATATCATACAAAAAACTTCTTACCTGTTGCGAAAAGAGCTGTGAAAAGCACATATCAATTATTGACTCTATGCTAATGACAAGCACACAAAAAGCAATACTGCATATTGACATTCTTGGGCAACGCACACTCCGTGGAAAATTATTAGCTTTTTTTGAGCATCTTCGTATTCAAAAAAACAGCAACAATTTTACTATTCCGCTTCCTCTTATTGACCTTGCTGATTATCTAGCAACTGACAGAAGTGCCATGATGCGTGAGCTTAAAAAGCTTAATCAGGAAGGCATTATTAAATCTGACAAACGAAAAGTTACATTAATTGATAATAATCACCCTAATGATTAACCGGATGATAAATCAAAGCAAAACAAAAGTTTCGGTCCAGTCTTTTCAAACACCGTCAGGTCAAAGACAGAGTCCTTATAATTATGATTCTTTTAAAATTCCGTTAATAACGGAATTTTAGATAATTCTTAAAGGTTAAAGGGCGTTGCCCTTTAAAATCCCACAAGGGGTTTCACCCCTTGACCCAATAAACTTTTAGTTTTTTTGGCTCGGGCATAGAAGTTTAAGAAAGATTAAACTATCTACCCGAATTGGATGCAACACTCTGTTGCCTTTTGAAAAAGTTTAATCAAAACTTTTAGTTTTTTTGGCTCGGGCATAGAAGTTTAAGAAAGATTAAACTATCTACCCGAATTGGATGCAACACTCTGTTGCCTTTTGAAAAAGTTTAAGAAAAACTTTCAATTTTTCAAACCTTCGGTGCAAATTTTAAGAATCTCGTTTAGAAAAAACACATCCGCAATAATTTTGTCTATACAAATTAAATTTATCAGACAATTCAATTGAGCGTTTATAGCCCTCTTTTTTCTTAAAATCAGACGGCAACCAACAAACTCCGTATTTTTTTGCAAATTCCATACCTATTTCATTTAGCAAAGCGGCATTTTTAAGAGGACTTATTGTAAGAGTAGTCGTAAAATAGTCCACATTAAGCTGCTTTGCTTTTTTTGCTGTTTCCTCAAGTCTTAACTTAAAGCACTCGGCACAGCGTTTGCCGCCCTCAGGCTCTTTTTCAAGTCCCTTTACCCTGTCAAAAAAATCATGAGGATTATACTCACTTTCGCAAAGCTTAACAGGATTATTATATTCCATTAAAGAAATTAGTCTTTTTTCTTCATCATATCTGTATTCATATTCTTCTTTTGCAGAAATATTTGGATTATAAAAAAACACAGTCACATCAAAATGCTGACTTAAATATTCAAGACAATAGCTTGAGCAAGGAGCACAACAAGCGTGTAATAATAAAGTCGGCTTTATGCCGTCTTTTTTATTTTTTTCAATTATTTTATCAAGCTCACGCTGATAATTAATCTTGTTCATCATTTGCCCTCGCTGATAATATAGTTATAAAGCTCATCTGCATTAGCGGCAACAAAATCAGCTCCGACAGAAATCAGTTCTTCTCTGCCTCTAAAGCCCCATTCTACACCTGCCATCACAACGCCTGCATTTTTAGCAGTCATTACATCAACATCGCTGTCGCCTACATAAAGACATTCAGACTTATCGACACCGTAAATATCGAGCATAGCAATTAGAGCCTGACCATCAGGCTTACGCTTATACTCCGGCTTTTGTCCCCAAGCTTCGGTAAATTTATGCGACGGAAAAACTGTATTTGCAATTGTTCCGACAAATTCATCGGGCTTATTAGAAAGAATAGCTGTCATAATTCCTTGCTGATAAAGCTTTTTCAAAAGCTCATCACAACCTTTATAAGCTACGGTATTGTCTGCATAGTGAAGCTTATATTCACTATTAAAAGTATCTCTTACTATATTTAACTTATCTTCATCAGCAGAAAATTCACCCATTGCTTTTTTGAGCATAACCTCTCTGCCGTTGCCGACATACTGATTATAATTTTCAATTGGTTTAGGCTCAAGTCCAGCCTTAACAAGTCCTTTATTAACGCTTTGAGCAAGGTCTGTAAGTGAATCTACAAGTGTACCATCCAAATCAAATACTACAAATTTTATCATTTATCATTACTCCTATTCAATCCCTTTTCCTGCTCCAAAAGTATAGCCCTGCATGGTGCGGCTTCAAGCCCTCCAAGCTTAATGGGAAAAGCACATAAATCATATACACCATCTTCTATAGCATCTAAATTCAAATTTTCAAGCACGGCAATATCCGCCTGAGCAAGCTCACGATGTGTTTTTGCCTCATCAAATTCGGGAGCAATAGAATTAGCATCGGTACCAACCAAAACTACCCTGCTTGCGGCAAGTACAACAGCGGCAGAGTGAGATAAAAATGTTTTCCCTTTGCCACGAAAAAGTATACGCTTTTTGCAATACGGCAAAAGCTTTTCCATATCTGAACCTGTCAGAACGCCATGGACAGTTACAACCGTACATTTACCAAAAAAAGTATTAAGTCGCATTTTATCAATTGTTTTTCCATATGGTAAAAAATGAGCCGGTGAATCAATGTGAGTTCCTGCGTGCGGTGTCATACTTAAAAAAGACAAATTATATATATCACCTTTTTCAAAACTGCTGATAAGCTCCACTTTTGTTTGCGGATCACCTTCATATACAGGTGTTGTTATTGTATCTTTTGAAATATCGTGAATAATCATTATTACACCACCCAAATATAAACCATATAATATTATTGTAACATAAAAATCGCTTTCATAACAACTAATAAAGAATTATTAAAAATAAAGCGAGTACCTCGCCCGTAATTCGTGTAGACAGCATCAGATTCGATTAACACTTCTATGCCCGAGCGTAACCAAGCTTTTTTCTAAAGTAAACAAGCGAATACCCTACGCAAATTCTGTCGGATACTCGCTTTTGTTTTTATAATTTAATTTTACAAACTAATCAAATTTTTGAATCACTCAGAAATCATAGCTTTTAATTCTTCTTCAGAAATTATTGTAATACCAAGTGACTGAGCCTTTGTCAACTTACTGCCTGCATCTTCACCGGCGAGGACATAGCTTGTCTTTTTTGAAACCGATGAGCTTGTTTTTCCGCCGTTTTGTTCAATAAGCTTAGAGGCTTCGCCCCTTGTCATTGTAGGAAGAGTGCCTGTAAGAACGAAAGTTTTCCCCTCAAAAATTCCGCCCTGCTGTTTTTTTGCAGATGGCTTCATTTCAAGACCTAAAGATTTTAAATCTGCGATAAGCTCTTTTGTTTTTTCAAGAGCGAAGTAATTTTCAAGACTTTGAGCCATAATTGAGCCAAAGCCCTCTATAGCTTCAAATTTATCTGCCGTTGAATTCATAATATCGTCAACAGTTTCAAAATTTTCGCATATAAGCTTAGCCGCTTTCAAACCGATATTTCTTATTCCCAAAGCAAAAACAAGTCTGTAAAGCTCATTCTTTTTGGATTTTGAAATTGATTTTATAAGATTATTAGCAGATTTTTCAGCCTTACGGTCAAGAGCAAGAATATCATTCTCAGTTAATCTATACAAATCAGCAGGCGATTTTACAAATCCCTCAGAAACAAGCTGTTCAAGTACAGCAGGGCCTAAACCGTCAATATCCATTGCATCACGACTTACAAAATGAATGAGATGTCGCATAAGCTGAGCAGGACAATCGGTGTTTGTACAACGAATAGCCGCTTCACTCTCATCTTGAACAACAGGACTTGAACACGACGGACAAAGCTTAGGAAATTCAAATTTCACTGCATTCTCTGCGTGTTCAAGTACCGAAAGCACCTCAGGAATAATTTCACCTGCTTTACGGATAATTACTGTATCACCAACGCAAATGCCTTTTTCTTCGATAAAGTCCTTATTATGCAAGGTTGCACGGCTTACTGTTGTACCCGCAAGCAACACAGGCTCAAAATTTCCTACAGGAGTAAGTACACCTGTTCTGCCTACATTAATTTCGATACTAAGCAGTTTAGTCGGTTTTTCCTCGGGCGGATATTTATAAGCCTCTGCCCATTTAGGATACTTAGCGGTACTACCGAGAAGTCGGCGAGTTGCAAAATCATCAACCTTTACAACTGCTCCGTCAATAGCATAATCAAACTCACCACGCTTATTACCGATTCGCTCAATCTCCTCGATAACCTCATCCATATTATCATACACATTATAAAACGCTGTAGGAAATCCAAGCTCAGTAAGGTAATTAAGACTTTGGATATGGCTATTAAGCTCTACTCCGTTAATTTGTTGAATATTAAAAATAAATATGTCAAGCTTTCGCTGTGCAGTAATTTTTGCATTTTTTTGTCTTAAAGAACCTGCGGCGGCATTACGGGGATTTTTAAAGGTTTTTTCTCCGTTTTCTTCCTGTCTTGCAGTAAGCTCCTCAAAGCTTTTAAATGACATATAAACCTCGCCCCTGACTTCGAGATATTCGGGAGCATTTTCTATACGCTTTGGCAAGCTTTTAATTGTCATTAAATTTTCAGTAACATCCTCACCTACCGAGCCGTCACCTCGAGTTGAACCTCTTACAAAAACGCCGTTTTCGTATTCGCACGAAACAGAAAGTCCGTCAAATTTAGGCTCAACAACATACTTTACATTAGGTGCAATTTCTCTTACTCTTGCATCAAAATCACGCAACTCACTATGAGAAAAGCTGTCGTGCAAACTTTCCATAGGCACAATATGCTCAACAGGAGAAAACTTTTCGCCAGCATTTCCACCTACTCTGTTTGATGGTGAAAGTGGAGATTTAAGTGTAGGAAACTCGTCTTCAAGATTTTCAAGCTCACGCATAAGCTTGTCATACTCAAAGTCAGAAATTTCAGGCTCATCCTGATTATAATAGAGATTATTATGATATTCGAGTAGTTTTCTTAATTCTTCAATACGACTTTGTGCCGAAATTATATCCATTTTATCTTCCTTTACTTATTAACTGCCGAAGTTCCCTTTTCTCTGAGGAATGTTGATTCCAGGTCAGCAAGATGAAGCTTGACCGCAAGCGGATAACGCTCATAAGCGAGGCTGATTGAATTACTGTTTTTGTCACCAAACTCACCCATATGCCAACGAATAGCCATAGCTTCGTCAATTTTTAAATGCATTTTTCGTTCAATAAGAAAAACAGATTTTTCTCCGTGACCATAAGGGAACTGATCCTCAATTGCGTAATACGGAACCTTTTCCCACTGCCCTGTCTGCTCATTTTTCACATTTCTGCTTGAAACCTTATAAAACTGAGCTTTGCACAAGTCGTGAAGGAGTCCACAAATAGCAAAGCTTTCTATATTATCGGTATCCTCATCAAAATGCTTTTCCATCATTGTATTAAAAACACTTACAGAGTGCATTACAAGTCCGTTTTCACAGGCACAATGATATTTTGTGCTTGCGGGAGCTGTAAAAAAGTCGGTTCTTTTAAGCCATTCAAGAAGCTCATCTGCACCGCTTCGTGTAATATATTTTGTGTAAATTTCTATAAATTCATCCTGTGGAGTCATATAAATTCTCCTTTGTTTTTATAATGACATTGAATTAAATTTAATCTGGTTTCATTTTTTAGAAACTGATAAAACAATGGGCACCTTTTCAGGTGCCCTTGATTATAAAATTATTCAGCAGCTTCTTCTGCAACTGCTTCAGCCTGTTCCTCTTCAGGAAGAAGAGCACGCATTGAAAGACTTACACGCTTCTTGTCGAAGTCGATTGTTGTAATCTTAGCTTCAACAGTCTGACCAACCTTAAGAACATCAGCTGGCTTTTCAATTCTCTGATTAGCAATCTGAGAAATGTGGATAAGACCATCAATACCAGTGATAATATTTGCAAATGCACCAAAAGATGTAAGACCAACGATTGTAGCGTTTACAACTGTGCCTTCAGGATACTGATTCTTAAGAATCTCCCATGGATTGTCCTCAGCGTTCTTGAAACCAAGAGAAATCTTCTTTGTATCCTCGTTGATGTCCTTGATATATACATCAACAGTATCGCCTTCCTTAACAACCTCGTTAGGATGCTTGATGTGTGTCCAAGAAAGCTCTGAAATGTGAATCATGCCAAATACGCCGCCGAGGTCTACGAATGCACCATAGCTTGTAAGTGACTTAACTACGCCCTTATAACGCTTGCCAACTTCGCAATCCTTCCAGAACTCTTCACGCTGAGCAGCCTTCTGCTCCTTAAGTACGCTACGGATTGAACCGATAGCTCTCTTTCTTCTGCCACGAACAGAAACCTCGATAAGTCTGAAATCAACCTCAGTACCTACAAGTGACTCAAGGCTCTCTTCACGAGTAGCTGTAGCCTGTGAAGCAGGGATAAATACTCTAACACCATTATAAACAACGATTACGCCGCCCTTAACAGCCTCTGTAACCTTACCTGAAAGAACTTCCTTAGAGTCAACCTTACCCTCGAGCTCATCCCAGCCCTTCTGAGCATCTACTCTACGCTTAGAAAGCATAATTGTGCCTTCCTGGTCGTTTGTCTTCATAATAAGAAGCTCGATTTCATCGCCAACCTTAACAACATCTTCAGGCTTTGCGTTTGGATCGCTTGAAAGCTCAGAAACAGGAATAAAGCCTGTCTGCTTTCTGCCAACATCAACCTGAACCTCATTAGGTGCAATGCTAAGCACTGTGCCCATTACCCTCTCATTTGTATTTAAGTTTTTGAGGGACTCTTCAAGTAACGCCTCAAAAGATTCATCAAAATTTGTTGTTTCACCGGATTTAATTTCACTCATTGTATCCAGTACCTCCTTTATAATCCTTGCAGGTGTTGATGCACCCGCAGTTACGCCAATTTTGTCAGCCTTTCTGACACTTTCAAAATTAAGCTCATCAGCCGTTTCAATAAGAACTGTATTACTGCACTGCTTTTTACATATATCAAAAAGCTTTGCAGTGTTTGAGCTGTGTCTGTCACCGATTACTACCATAAAATCGGATTGAGCCGCTATTATATCAGCCTCAGTTTGTCTAACCTGCGTAGCATTACATATTGTATCAAATATTTTTGCATTTGTACATAGTTTTTTTATCTTTTCTATACATTTTTTCCATTCTTTTGTGTCAAATGTTGTCTGTGCAACAATTTTTACATTTTCTTTTTTCTTATTTAGAACTAATAGCAAAATTTCATCAAGTTCACTACTATTATTAAATGTAAAACACTCTGCTTTACAATGTCCAATAATTCCACAAACCTCGGGATGATTTTTATTTCCGGCAATCATTACCACATCATTATCGCTGTTTGTCTGAGATACAATCTTATGTATTTTTTTAACAAACGGACAAGTGGCATCTTTATACTTAATACCTTTATTATCCAAAGCCTCGATTACACTTTGTTCAACACCGTGGGAACGAATTACCAATGTTGCATCACCATCAACCTCATCAATAGTATCAACAGCCTTACAACCACGCTTTTCAAGTTCACGCACAAGCTCCATATTATGAATAATAGGGCCTAGTGTATAAACCTTTACACCCTCATCAAGCAGTTCATTTACCATATTAATTGCTCTGTTTACGCCAAAGCAAAATCCTGCTGAATCAGCCTTTTTTATACTCACTTAAATCCTGCTCCCTCATTTTTTTAATTTCATCCATAATCATAGTCGAAGCATTTTTCAACTCTCTTCTTCCACCGTCAGGAGTAAGCCCAAGCATTTCGGGAGTTAGAGGATTTCCAAAATGAACAATTTTTTTTGCAAACGGATTTTTCGGATTTCCGATTATGGTAATACAAGCAGGAATTACAGGTACCTGCATCTGCTGAGCAACAAGTGCACAGCCACTTCTTGGACGCATCAATTCGCCTGTTTTTGATCTGCCACCCTCAATAAAAATACCCATTACATTGCCTTCTCTGATAAGGTCCTCGCCTGTCTTAATAGCCTTACCGTCGCCTGCACCTCTTTCAACAGGAAATGCACCAAGACCTCTTATTAACGCACCGAAAAATTTATTTTTAAACAGCTCAAATTTCGCCATAAAAAACACGCGTCGTTTTTGACAAATACCAAGTAAAACAGGGTCAGAATAACCAAGATGATTACACGCTATAATACAGCCACCTGTACTTGGTACAGCTTGACTGTTAATAGACTTATATCTATACATTACTTTAAATATAGGCATGCATACGCTTTTGGCAAAAACATACAAAGCATTTGATTGTGCCATTATATATTCTCCTTTATTACAGAAATTATCTTTTCAACCGACTGCTCAAAATCAAGCTCAGTAGTATCAACAATTACACAACCGTCAGCAGGCTTTAACGGTGCAGTTTCTCTGTGGGTATCATTGTAATCACGCTCAATTACATCGCTTAAAATATCCTCATATTTTACATCCATACCTTTTTCGCAAAGTTCCTTATAGCGACGAGTAGCTCTTGCCTCAGGAGAAGCAGTGAGGAAAATTTTAACCTGAGCATTTGGAAGTACAACTGTACCTATATCACGACCATCCATAATTACACTATGGCTTTTAGCCATATTTCTCTGTAAATCAAGCAAATATTCACGAACAACAGGAACAGCAGAAATTTTTGATGCCATCATAGACGCCTCAGGTGTACGGATTAATCCCGATACATCCTCTCCATCGAGCAACACAATTTGCTCGCCAAGCTCATTAAAGGTTAAGTCAACCGTAATTTCAGAAAGAAGCTTTTCAACTTCTTCACCGGGCTGAGGAACAATATTTTTTCTTGTTGCCGCCAGACCTATAGTGCGATACAATGCACCGGTATCTACATATATATAATCAAGTGCCTTAGCCGCTCTTTTAGCTATTGATGATTTACCTGCTCCTGCAGGTCCGTCAAGTGCAACTGCAATTGTTACTGCCATTTTAAATCTTCCTTTCGTTTATATAAATTCAAAATACTATTAGTAGTATGCCGCATTTTCTCCTGCAAGTCTGCCTGTACTCCAGGCAATTTGTAAATTAAAGCCGCCTGTATAAGCATCGCAGTCAATTACTTCTCCTGCAAAATAAAGCCCTTTTACAAGCTTGCTTTCCATAGTTTTTGGATTAAGCTCGGTTGTTTTAACACCACCTGAAGTAATTATCGCCTCTTCAATCGGGCGAAAGGCTGTTATTGCAACAGTAAAATTCTTTAAAATATCGCAAAGCTTTTTTCGTTCTTCTTTAGTTATGGAGTTGCATTTTTTATCAAACGGCACACCCCATCTTTTTAGAACAGGAATTATAATTTTTCTTGGCAAAAGCTTTGAAAAAGCATTTGACACATCTTTGTTTGAATTTTCATCAAAATCGTGCTGTAAACGCTTTTCAAGCTGTTCCTCTGTAAGTGCAGGCTTTAAGTCAATTGAAGCCGAATACTTACCTTCTTTTACATCTCTGATATGAGAGCTTGCAGATAAAATCATAGGTCCGCTCATACCAAAATGAGTAAATAACATTTCGCCAAAATCGGTATAAACAACCTTATTTGAATTGTTGTCAATAATTTTAAGCGAAACATTTTTAAGTGAAAGCCCTTGCATTTCTTTGCAATCTGGAGTATTGCTTTCAAGCGGCACTAACGAGGGTTTAAGCTCCGAAATGGTATGACCTGCCTGCTTTGCAAGAATATATCCGTCACCTGTAGAGCCGGTAAGAGGATAACTTTTTCCGCCACAGCAAACAATTATTGCATCAGCATAAAATGTTTCTTTTTCGCATTTTACAGCAATTGCCTCGCCATTTTCAAGCACAAGAGCCTCTGCTGTATCCTCTACGATTTCAACTCCGCTATCATAAACAAAATTATAAAGGGTATCTACCACATCTACAGCTTTATCGGATGCCGGAAAAACTCTGTTACCTCTTTCTGTTTTTGTAGAAAGCCCCTGATTTTCAAAAAAATCAATTGCATCCTGCGGAGTAAAATTATTTATTGCCGAATAGAGAAATCTTCCGTTTACAGGCACACTCTGAATAAAACTCTGCACATCACAATTATTTGTAATGTTACATCTGCCCTTGCCGGTAATCATAATTTTTCTGCCTACTCTTTTGTTTTTTTCGACAAGCGTTACATCTGCACCATACATAGCGGCTGTACCTGCCGCCATAAGTCCTGCCGCTCCGCCGCCTACAACTACTACTTTTTTATTATTCATTATTCTTCAATATTTCCTTCTTTATTTTCGTCCTGATTTGCGTATACTCCGTCACGATTCCAAACAAGCTCAAGTCTGCTGAATGTGTCAGAAACTTCGTCTTTCTTTTTTAGCACAGTTGCAACAATCAAAGCATTTATAAGACTAAGCGGTGCAACAAGTGAATCTACGATAGATGCCATATCACTTCTTGCAATAAGAAGTGAGTCAGAAGTTTTCACAAGAGGCGAAGCCATACTATCTGTAATCGCAATTGCATGTGCTCCTCTTGAACGAGCAAATTCCATTACCTCAACCGCCATAGAACTGTAACGAGGGAATGAAATACCAATCATTACATCATTTTCGGTTATTCTGAAAATCTGTTCAAATGCAGAGGTGGAACTAGCAGTATCAACTACCCTTACATTGTCAAAAATCAATTCAAAATAATATGCAAGAAAATTAGCGATTGAAGCTGTTGAACGAACACCGAAAATATAAATGCGACCGGCATTACAAATACGGTCAACTGCTCTGTTAAAATCCTCTCTTGATGTTTCTTCAAGCGTTCTGCGAATTTTTTCAATATCCTGATTCAGCACATTATCAAGCACATTGTCATCGCCGATTCTGTTGGAAGTAACTTCAATTCTCTGCACAGAAGTAAGCTTGTTTCTAATCATCTCCTGCATAGCCTTTTGAAGCTTTGGATATCCGTCATAGCCAAGCTCTGTTGCAAAGCGAACCACTGTACTCTCGGATACTCCTACAGTTTCGCCAAGCTTTGAGGCAGTCATAAACGCCGCCTTATCGTAATGTTCTTCTATATATAAAGCAATTCTTTTTTGTCCTTTAGAAAAAGAATTCATATGTACATCTATTCTTGTAAGCAAATGAGTAATCATAAATCAACCCTCATATTTTCATAAAACTTTACAACACTTAATTTATCTTTTCTCTTTCATTTTATCATATCAACTTGCATAATTCAATAAGTGACAGATTAATTTTAATTATTTTTTACACTTCATATGAAATATATGTCGCTTTTTGTTGCAAAAACTATGTGTATATGTTAAAATAACTAAATGAAGAATCTGAATTAACGGAGTTGATTATATGATAGCTGTTATAGACTACGGTGCAGGTAACATTCAGAGTGTTTACAAAGCACTTACACATATCGGATGTGACGCACAGGTTACTCGTGACAAAGATATTATCCTTAAAGCTGATGGTGCAATTCTACCCGGTGTAGGTTCATTTGGAGATGCAATGGATAATATGAACGAGCACGGTATTAAAGATACAGTACTTGAATACATAAAAAGCAATAAACCTTTCTTTGGTATCTGTCTTGGCTTACAGTTACTTTTTCCTGAAAGTGAAGAAAGCATAGGTGCAAAAGGACTTAGCATTTTTGACGGTTCCATTACAAAAATCCCATCAGGTGAGGGTCTTAAAATCCCTCATATTGGCTGGAACAGTCTTGACATAAAAAAACACGACGGTATTTTTAAAGGCATTGACGACAATTCGTATGTTTATTTTGTACATTCATATTTTCTCAAAGCAAAAAATCCTGAGATTGTAGCGGCGCAGACAACTTATGGTGTAACAATTGATGCGGCTGTAGAAATGAACAATGTTATTGCTACTCAGTTCCACCCTGAAAAAAGCGGTGAAACAGGACTTAAAATACTCAGAAATTTTGCTGATATTGTTAAAGGCTAAGGAGGAATAATTTATGTATGCAAAAAGAATAATCCCCTGCCTTGATGTTAAAAACGGCAGAGTAGTAAAGGGTATGAGCTTTGTAAATCTTATTGATGCAGGTGACCCTGTAGAAAGTGCAATACAATATGACCGTCAGGGTGCTGACGAGCTTGTTTTTCTTGATATAACCGCTTCAAGTGATTCACGCAATATTACAATTGATATGGTTGAAAAGGTTGCTAACTCGATTTTTATTCCGTTTACTGTTGGCGGCGGAATCAGAACAGTAGATGACTTTACAGCTCTTTTAAGAGCCGGTGCAGATAAGGTTTCGGTAAACTCTGCGGCTGTTTTCAGACCAGAGCTTATTAGTGAGGCGGCATATAAATTTGGAAGTCAATGTGTAGTAGCGGCAATTGATGCTAAACGCAGTGGTGACAGCTGGGAGGTTTATGTAAACGGCGGTAGAAAACCTGTAGGGCTTGATGTTGTTGAATGGGCTGTTAAATGTGAAGAACTTGGTGCAGGCGAAATACTGCTTACAAGTATGGATGAAGACGGGCAGAAAAAAGGCTATGATATTGCTCTTACAAAGGCTGTATCTGAAAAAGTAAACATTCCAGTAATCGCAAGTGGCGGTGCAGGTGCCCTTGAACATTTTTATGATGCATTTACTGAAGGCAAGGCTGATGCTGTTTTAGCGGCTTCATTATTCCACTTTGGTGAAATACCTATCCCGCAACTCAAAAAGTATCTTAATGAAAAAGGTATTTCTATAAGAGTATAATACTATTACCTCTTACTCATTTTGTGCAGACATTACCTAATTAATCAAAACTTCTATTCCAAAAGTATATACAAATAAATTTCTATAAAGTAAAAAAACGACACAACCAAAACAGGCTGTGTCGTTTATTTGTTTTAAATTACATTTTACTGGCAAGTGCTCTGTCGAGCCAAATTTCTGCAATATCCATTGCAAGATACAATCCATTTTTTTCACTTGATTTTACAAGCTGTTTGCGTGGTGAAAGCTCAGGGTCAGTAGCCATAAGCTGAATAGCCACCTTATCAGCAACTTCAATTCCACCAACATCTTTTTTTGTTTTAATTTGCATTCTTATAACAAACGGATCCTGCATATTGCCGTAGTAAAGCTCATCACCGCAACGAACAAGAGGTCTTCCTTTATAGGTAGAAAACTCCTGCTTAGTCTTTTTTTCTGCCACAGAAAATCAATCCTTTCTAAACATTGAGATATGATTTTACAAGTGCTTCAAGTAAGTCGTCACGATCAATTTTGCTAATTATATTACGAGCGTTATTATAAGTAGTAATATAAGTAGGGTCCTCACTAAGAATGTAACCAACAATTTGATTAATAGGGTTATACCCTTTTTGTCTGAGTGCATCATAAACGATAGTAAGACCGGCTTTGATTTCATCATCTCTTTCTTCACCGAGAGAGAATATCATAGTTTTATCCAACATACCGAAACACCTCCTAAAAGTAAATCTATTTATATATTATATAACAAAAGTAAAACAAATTCAATAGTTATTTTATTAAATTTAATTTAAATTATTGGTAGTGAGAAACATCTACAATATTGTTTTAAAACAGATAAAATCATCTGAAAAACAGGCAAAAAAATAAATTTAAAAATTTTTAAAATTTTTTAAAAAAAGTGTTGACAAAAAGATAAAGCAATGATATAATTACAACTGTTGAAACGACAGTTTCACTTACGGAGAGGTGTCCGAGTGGTTTAAGGAGCTAGTCTTGAAAACTAGTGATCCCGCAAGGGACCAAGGGTTCGAATCCCTTCCTCTCCGCCATTTTATTT
>JAXJSN010000073.1:0-2385 GCA_036310085.1 Ruminococcus sp. | reverse complement strand
ATCACATAAGTCAACGCACGCTTAAAACCTTCTTCGTGAGTACCGCCGTCGGTAGTATGAATATTATTTGCAAATGTAAGCAGATTTTCGTTATAGCTTTCGTTATACTGCATTGCAATTTCAACTGCAATTGAATCATCCTCATTATGAGATGTAAAATAAATAACATCGGGATGAATAACCTCAAGAGAGCGTTTTTTGTGAATATACTCAACAAAGCTTCTTATACCGCCCTCATAAAGGTAGTTATTTTTAATTATATTTTCTTCATCTCTCTCATCACGCAATTCAATATGAACACCTGCGTTAAGAAATGCTTGTTCTCTTAATCTTCTTTGAAGAATATCGTATTCATAAACAGTAGTTTCCTTAAACATCTCAGGGTCAGCTTTAAATCTTACCTCTGTACCCTTAATGTCAGATTTTCCGATTTTTTCAAGTGGAGCAATAATTTTACCTCTTTCAAATCTCTGAAAATAAATATCCTCACCGTCACAAACCTTAACTTCGAGCCATTCAGAAAGAGCATTTACAACCGAAGCACCAACGCCGTGAAGACCACCGGAAACTTTGTAACCGCCGCCGCCAAACTTACCGCCTGCGTGCAAAACTGTAAATACAACAGTTACCGCCGGCAAGCCTGTTTTGCTGTTTACACCAACAGGAATACCACGACCATTATCGGTTACTCGTATAATATTATCCTTTTCAATAGCAACATCAATCTTAGTACAGTATCCGGCAAGTGCTTCGTCTATTGAGTTGTCAACAATTTCGTACACAAGGTGATGCAATCCCCTCGGACCGGTTGAACCAATATACATACCAGGGCGTTTTCTTACAGCCTCAAGTCCTTCCAAAACTTGGATTTCATCAGCACCATATTCTTGTTCAACCTTAGTCATTTCTCTATTTTCATTTTCGATATTATCCAAAGCAATCAACCTCCGTTTACCGTAATCATTCGTTAATGTTTCATATTCTTCAATTTACTTTTATCTTCTTTTTTAAAAATTTTTTTAAATCTGATAAAATACGGAACTAAAATCAATCCAATAATTACCAGAATAATATTTGTCGCAAAAATCATCATAATATTAAGCGACGGTGATATATAAAGCTGAATAACATTTACAACCATTGCTATTACACAAACGGCAATAAAAAGCAATATAATATTCTTTTTGCTTACCGAAAACTCTTTTTTACAATGGTAGCAAGTCAATTTTTTATGATTTGTAGCTTTTTTTACCTCACTGTAACGATAAACAGTATGGCAGTGAGGGCAAATAGGAAGTCTAAACATAGCAATCAAAATTTTCTGTTTGCAGAATATCTGTTATTAGCAGATTTTTTCTTACTCTGCAAATTATTAATATCAACATCTTCTGTCTCAGGTTCATTTACAATAAAGTGACGAGTTCTAGTTAAGTCGTATTTTGAATCTGAGTGAATTTTTTTAAGAGGAGCATCAGTTGAAGCGTGGTCCTCTCTGCTATTTTCGATAATCGGTACAAAATTTTCCTCATCATCATTTTTAGTAGCAGAATTAATATCCTCAGTAATTATTTCAGAAGAATCAGACTTAATATCCTGATTTTTCAACTGTTGTCTGGCTGCATTTTTTTCTGCTTTAATTTTATTAAACAAATCAGAATTCATATTAAAACTTGCATCTGCATTATTTTGAGCAAAAGATATTTTTGGAGTATCTTCAAACACAGAAACAGCCAAATTATCAGAATATTCTATTCCGGCTTTTCTAGCTTCCATAGATTTTTTATATTTTTTAAGCGGCTCAAAATACACAAATTTTGGCGAAATCAAGGTAAACAAAAGAAGCGGAATTGCAACAACTGCCATACCCATCAAATTACTTGCCATCCCAAAGTGAAGCCAACCCACCATAAGTGCAACAGAAATCAAAGCGGCAACAATAAAAATGAGGTAAACAAACTTACTTATCGAAACCTTGCTTTCTTTGCCACAACGATAACAAACAAACTCACCTTTTCTTCTGCTTGAAAAAAGAGATGTATATGAAGCTCTTTTTCCGCAATATGGACATTTTTTTACTCTCATAAATAATTACATCTCCTCTCCGACCGTGTCGGTAAAAAATATTAAGTACAACTCTTAGATTAGAAGAAAAAAATCTAAAAGTTTCGGTCAAGCCTTTACAAAGGCTTGCAGGTCAAGGACGGAGTCCTTGCAGGTTTTAAGGACAGAGTCCTTAACAATAAGATTTTTTAAAATGCCGTTACTAACGGCATTTTTTATTAATTCATTTTAGGTTAAAGGGCTTTGCCCTTTAAAATCCCACAAGGGTTTTCAACCCTTGACCCGATAAACTTTTGAAAAAGTTTAATCAAAACTTTTAAATTT
>JAXJSN010000072.1:0-1563 GCA_036310085.1 Ruminococcus sp. | reverse complement strand
GCAGTAGCAACCTTTCTTTTTAGTTATCAGCAAAAAAAGAGAAAAAATATTATACTCTTCAACACGGTTTCTCGTTGCTTATATATTTTACAGTATATATTGTTGGGCGCCTTTTCGGGTGCTGTGCTTGATATTTTAGGGGCAATTTCTTCTATCATTGCAGGTAAAAAACATACTGAGTTTATTAAAAAACATACAAAGGTAGTATTAATTTCGATAAACGCTTGTATAATCGTTGCGGGAGGAATTGTTGCCATTTACAACAAGAGTTGGCTCGATTTATTTTCCCTTACGGGTGTTTTATTACATACCAGTGCTTTTTGGATAAGTAGTGAAAAGATAATTCGCCGTGTTTCACTCTTAGGTTCACCCTTTTGGTTCGTATATAACCTTTTAAGCCGTGCTTATGGTTCGGCAATCGGTGATATTCTAACAATATGTTCTATAATTATTGCAATGATGCGACACAAAAATTCGGATAATAAAAAAGTTTGAATGCAGAAGGGAAAAAACAATGTTTGATTACCATTTACATAGTAAGGTTTCATTTGATTCTTCATGTGCTCCTGCTGATATTGTAATGGCTGCCGAAAAAGCGGGGCTAAAAGAAATTTGCTTCACCGACCACTATGATTTTAACGATGTCTATAAAGATAAACGCGATTTATTTACAATTGAGCAATACCGTACCGCCTATGATTCAATTGTTTCTCCAAAGGTGAAAATTCGCCGCGGTGTTGAATTTGGTCTTACCACCTGGAATCAAAAAGAACTTAATGACTTGCTTGATTTATATGATTTTGATTTTGTTATAGGTTCGGTGCATTTTGCGGGCGGATATGACCCGTATTATGAAGCATTTTGGACGCACAATGGTATTGATACTGCATTCGAAAAATATCTTTTGCAGTCGCTTGAATGTGTAAAAAGTCAAAACAACTTTGATGTGCTCGGGCATCTAAATTATGTTTGTAAATCGGAGTATAGTCCTACACGTAAGCCCCTTTACTATAAAGATTATGCGGATATTTGTGATGAGATTATGAAGACGCTCGCTCAAAACGGCAAGGGTATGGAAATAAACACAAGCGGTGTTGATAGAGTGGGTGACTTTCTGCCATCTATTGATTTCATAAAAAGATTTCGTGAGCTCGGCGGCGAGGTTATTACGGTCGGTTCAGATGCTCACGATGCTTCCCGTGTGGGACAACATATAGCGGGAGCGCTTGAAATTGCCAAAGATATTTTTGGATATGTTTGTACTTTTGAAAAAAGAAAAGCAGTATTTCACAAATTGTAATTTTAAAATTGTGACAAAGATAAATACTATATAATTTCCCACTTTTGCCGATAGCACCACAGGCTACAATTAGTAGTGAGCAAGGTTAAGGGTTTTAGGTTCTCCTAACAAGTGACATTTAGGCGCCTAAATGTCCTGCTTGCTACGGTATACGACAAAATTAAAAGATGCACGAAAATTTCGTGCATCTTTTTTACTATCCTTAACTGTACGACTCTTAAGTGGGCGGGATTTTTACTTTTTCATTTTTCACTCTTCACTCT
>JAXJSN010000071.1:0-2641 GCA_036310085.1 Ruminococcus sp. | reverse complement strand
AGCTCCTTTTATAAAGGAGCCTTTTTATGATTTATTTTTATTTCTAAAGAATTTCCTATAAAATAAACAAAAATGTAGGGAACACAAAAAGCATCCCCTACAAATAAATCGTTAAATTATGCAGTTTTACTTTGGATACTTTTCCAAAAGCTCACGCAAATCGTAAGGAGTAGCCTGATACACAAAATAATTAAGCCAATTAGTATAAAGCAAGTTAGCGTTGCTTCTCCAAACCATTGGCGGAGTTTTAGACGCATCATTATCCGGAAAATAATTATAAGGCACTTCAGGATTTATGCCCTTATTTTTATCACGGAAATACTCGTTTGCAAGCGTTTCGCGGTCATACTCAGCGTGTCCCATTACAAACACCTGTCTGCCGCTTCTGTTAGCAAGCACCGAAACACCTGCCATCTCGGAAACCGCAAGCACATCAAGACCATGTACTTTTTTTATGGCATCTTCATCAACACCGGTGTATCGTGAATGAGGAATACAAAATGTATCATCAAAGCCCCTCATAAGCGGATGATTAGGCAAAAGCACTTTATGCTCATAAATACCGCTGAGCTTTTCGGGAAGCATAAATTTATCAACACCATAATGAAAATAAACACCTGCTTGTGCTCCCCAACAAATATGGAAAGTGGAATACACATTATGCTTTGACCACTCCATAATTTCGCAAAGCTCCTCCCAATAATCAACCTCTTCATACTTTAGATGCTCAACAGGAGCACCTGTAATTATCATTCCGTCAAAGGTTTCATTTTTAACCTGCGAGAATGTTTTATAAAAGGTTGTAAGATGATGCGGAGAAGTATTTTTTGATGTATGAGATGCCATCTGCAAAAGCTCAATATCAACCTGTAACGGACTGTTACCCAACAATCTTAAAAGTTGAGTTTCGGTTTCAATCTTGGTAGGCATAAGATTCAAAATAATAATTTTAAGCGGTCGTATATCTTGTTTTACAGCAACCTCGTTTGGCATGACAAAAATATTCTCCGACTCCAATACCTTAATTGCAGGCAGATTACTCTGTACTTTTATAGGCATAATTCTCACCACCGTTATTTTTTAGTATTTTGTGCAGTATGCACCTTAAATATTATTAATTAATACTGTTTACCCCAGTATACCATATGCTTTGCAGGCTTACCACAGCATACACAAGTATCAGCAAGATGCTCCTCTTCAAAAGGAATACAACGGCTCTTAACACCGCCTGTTGCCTCTTTAAGCTTTTCTTCACACTCGCTGTCACCACACCACATAGCCTTAATAAAGCCAGGGTGATTTTTTGCAGTATCTAAAAATTCATCATAATTTGTAGCTGTAAATGTCTTGTCCTGAGTGTTCTTTAATGCACGCTCATACATTGAGTTATGAATATCATCAAGAAGCTTGCCTATATAATCGCAAAGACCATCAAGAGGAACAAAAGACTTTTCACGAGTGTCACGACGAACTACTACGCACTGATTCTTTTCAATATCCTTTGGACCTATTTCAACTCTTACAGGCACGCCCTTCATCTCATACTCAGCAAACTTCCAGCCCGGAGCGTGATCTGAATCATCTAGCTTAACTCTAAACTTAGTCATAAGCTCAGCCTTTAACTCGCCTGCCTTTTCAAGAACACCTGCCTTGTGCTGTGCAACAGGAATAATAGCAACCTGAATAGGTGCAACTCTTGGCGGAAGAACAAGACCGTCATCATCACCGTGAACCATAATAATAGCACCAATCATTCTTGTAGAAACACCCCAAGAAGTCTGATGTGGGAAATGAAGCTTGTTATCTTTACCTGTATATGTAATGCCAAAGCTCTTAGCAAAGCCATCACCAAAGTAATGTGATGTACCACCCTGAAGAGCAACACCGTTATGCATCATAGGCTCAATTGTATATGTAGCCTCAGCACCTGCAAATTTTTCCTTTTCTGTTTTCTTACCGATTACAGCAGGAATTGCAAGAGTTTCTCTGTAAAAGCTTTCATAAACATGAAGCATCTTGAGAGTTTCTTCCTGAGCCTCCTGTGCAGTTTCGTGCATTGTGTGACCCTCTTGCCAAAGGAACTCAGATGAACGAAGGAAAGGACGAGTTGTTTTTTCCCATCTTACAACACTGCACCACTGGTTATAAAGCTTTGGTAAATCACGATAAGTATTAATAATCTTTTTATAATGCTCACAGAAAAGAGTTTCTGATGTTGGACGAATTGCAAGACGCTCAGCAAGCTTTTCCTGACCGCCTACAGTTACCCATGCACACTCAGGAGCAAAGCCCTCAACATGGTCTTTTTCTTTTTGCAAAAGACTTTCGGGAA
Source organism: Ruminococcus sp. (assembly GCA_036310085.1). Lineage (GTDB taxonomy): Bacteria > Bacillota > Clostridia > Oscillospirales > Acutalibacteraceae > Ruminococcoides. The sequence goes on along the minus strand of JAXJSN010000071.1, from coordinate 309 downwards.
TAAACATAGGCATATAAACATTTTCGTGACCTGTTTCCTTAAATCTGCGGTCAAGGTCAGCCTGAATATTTTCCCAAATAGCATAAGCGTACGGTCTTATAACCATACAACCCTTAACACCTGAATAGTCTACTAATTCTGTCTTTTTTACAATATCGGTATACCACTTTGCAAAGTCTACATCTCTGCCGGTAATAGCTTCTACCATTTTTTTATTATCTGCCATTATATTCCCTCCAAAATAGTTAGTTATATCATAATATTTCTATTATACAATATATTAAAAATATTGCAAGTACCTTGCAGATT
>JAXJSN010000070.1:0-4436 GCA_036310085.1 Ruminococcus sp. | reverse complement strand
AGGGTTTTCAACCCTTGACCCGATAAACTTTTGAAAAAGTTTAATCAAAACTTTTAAATCGGGAAAAGTTGTTTTGAAAATATCAAACTATCTGCTCGAATTAGATGCAACACTATGTTGCCTTTTAAAAAAGTTAATCAAAACTTTTAAATTTTTTAGCATATGGTTTAATTATATTTTGTGTATTTATTTAATGAAATCTCAATAATTTTTTCACACAAGTCGCCATAGCCAATGCCCTCAGCAGCAGCCTCCTGAGGTAAAAGGCTTGTAGGTGTCATACCCGGGAGAGTATTTGCTTCAAGGCAGTAAGTCTGACCCTGCTCGTCAAGAAGAAAGTCAATTCTTGCGTAGCTGTCAAGTAAAAGTGCCTTAAATGCCGCCTCTGCCGCCGCTCTTAACTTATTGTCTGTTGCCTCGTCAATATCAGCAGGACAAGTTTCAACAGTTGCACCAGCCTGATATTTAGCCTGATAATCATAAAAGCCTGCGATTGGTGCAATTTCGATTGGCGGTAAAGCTTTTCCACCAATAACACCAACAGAAAATTCTCTGCCGGCTACAAACTGCTCTACTACAACCTCGTTTTCATATTTAAACGCATCTTTAATTGCTTCTTTAAATTCAGCAATATTTTCAGCCTTTGCAATACCTACGCTTGAACCGCCTGAGCAAGGCTTTACAACGCAAGGAAAGCAATTCCAAACCAAAGCTTCTTCAACGCTCTTAAAAATCTCACCCTTTGGTGTGTTGATTTTATTCTGAATAAATACGCTCTTTGTAAGACCCTTATTCATAGCAAGTGCCGAACCAAGATAGCCTGCACCTGTATATTTAATACCAAGTAAATCCAAAGCCGCCTGAAGCTGACCGTTTTCGCCCTCGCCACCGTGAAGTGCAAGGAAAGTTATGTCTGCTTCGCTGCAAATTTCTATAACATTTGTACCGATAAATCTTGATGATTTATCAAGTCTATTTTCTTTAATTTCCTCAATATCAGGAATAGTTTCACCAACACAGAATTTGTCGGTAAAGCTGTAATTACTCTTAAAAAGTGCATCAATATCGCAGATATTTTCTTCATAGCCCGAAAAAACATCAAGAAGTACAACCTCGTGACCTTTTTCACGCAAAGCATTTGCCACTAAAATGCCCGAAGAAATTGAAACATCACGCTCTGTGCTGAGTCCGCCTGCAAGAACAACTATTCTCATAAAAACACTTCCTATTGAAATAATTTCAAAATGCTAACTTACATTATAATATTTTATGGGGTTTAATGCAAGAAAAAAACCATATCATACACTCTTTTTTATTTGTTTATTTTGCACAGCATATTTTTGGGATAAGCTGTCGGGAAATATACAAACAAGATGTGCAAACAACTTTTAGCGTGTTTTATTCAGTGGTTCCTTAATTATGACTTTGCAACCTTTTTTAAAGCATCTATATCTTTTAGAACAATATGTCTGTATTTAGTTTGTATAATACCATTATCTGCAAAACGACTGAGAATTTTGCTTACCGTAATTCTTGTTACACCTACAGCCGCGGCTATTTCTTCGTGAGTAAAACAAATTAACGGTCCTTTGCTGTTTTCAATCAAATAAGTTGCAATTCTTTCCTCGGCGTGCATAAATGTCATTAAGTTAATTTGAGAAGTAAGATTTCTTATTTTATTTGAAAGTATTTCCATAATTGCAATTGCAAGATTTGGATTTTGACTTATTAAATCAATTAAAATTTCGTAGTCAATCATAACCACCTCGCAATCGGTAATTGCTCTTGCTGAGCTTACTCTCGGGCTTTTATCAAAAAAAGCACCCTCTCCAAGTAACTCACCACTTACTGCTGTATTAAGAGTTTTTTCCACACCATCAAAAGAAGTCATAAAAACTTTAACACTACCCTCTTTAAGGTAGTAAAAAGTCATAGCGGCTTCGCCCTGATGATAAATCATTTCATCCTTTTGAAATTTTTTAATATGACCTGCATTTTCAATAAGTGAGATTAATTCCTTATTTATAAGTTTTTCAAAATCGGTATACATAAAAAGCCCCCGTTTTTTAATGTATTTTTAAGTTTCTTTTTAAATTGTATCATAGTTTACAATCTTTTTGCAAGTCATATGTAATAATATTAATATAAATATTTAAGGAGTTGATTTTTATGGGTATGACTATGTCGCAGAAGATTCTTGCGGCTCACGCCGGTCTTGCTGAGGTTAAGGCAGGACAGCTTATTGAAGCAAAGCTTGATATGGTACTTGGTAACGATGTAACTTCTCCGGTTGCAATCAATGTTTTTGAAGAAAACGGTGCTACATCTGTATTTGACAATACAAAAATTGCAATGATTATGGACCACTTTACTCCTAATAAGGATATTAAAGCGGCTACACAGGTTAAACAAACAAGAGCATTTGCAGATAAATACGACATCAAAAATTATATGGATGTTGGTATGATGGGTATTGAACACGCACTTTTACCTGAAAAAGGTCTTGTTGGTCCGGGTTGTCTTTGCATTGGTGCAGACTCCCACACTTGTACTTACGGTGCTTTAGGTGCTTTTTCTACCGGTGTAGGCTCTACTGATATGGCAGCAGGTATGATTAGCGGCAAGGCTTGGTTTAAGGTTCCTTCTGCAATTAAATTTAATCTTATCGGCAAGCCACAAGGCTTTGTAAGCGGTAAGGATGTAATTTTACATATTATCGGTAAAATTGGTGTTGACGGTGCTTTGTATAAGTCAATGGAATTTATGGGCGAGGGTATTAAGTATCTTAATATTGATGACCGTCTTTGTATTGCTAATATGGCTATTGAAGCAGGTGCTAAAAACGGAATTTTCCCTGTTGATGATATTACTCGTGAATACTGCAACGGCAGATATCAGGGTACACCTGTTGAATATACTGCAGATGAAGATGCTGTATATGATGAGGAATATACAATTGATTTAAGTGAGTTAAAGCCTACTGTTGCTTTCCCACATCTTCCTGAAAACACAAGAACTGTTGACGAAATCGGTGCTACTGAGGTTAAGATTGACCAGTGCGTAATCGGTTCTTGCACAAACGGCAGAATCTCTGACCTTAGAGCAGCTGCAGAAGTATTTAAGGGCAGAAAAATTGCCAAGAATGTAAGATGTATTATTATTCCGGGTACTCAGAAAATTTGGCTTCAGGCTATGCACGAGGGCTTATTTGATATTTTTGTTGAAGCAGGAGCAGTTGTATCAACTCCAACCTGTGGTCCTTGTCTTGGCGGTCATATGGGTATTCTTGCCGCAGGCGAAAAGGCAATTTCAACAACTAACCGTAACTTTGTAGGCAGAATGGGTCATATCGACAGCGAGGTTTATCTTTCAAGCCCTGCTGTTGCCGCAGCTAGTGCTGTAGCAGGCTATATTACAGACCCTGCAAAGCTTTGATATAAAGAAAGGTAGGTACTTTAAGATGAATGCAAAAGGTACAGTTCATAAATTTGGAGATAATGTTGATACCGATGTAATTATCCCTGCTCGTTATCTTAATACTGCTTCTCACAAGGAGCTTGCCGCTCATTGTATGGAAGATATTGATAAGGATTTTGTAAACAATGTAAAAGACGGCGATATTATGGTTGCTGAGAAAAACTTTGGTTGCGGTTCATCTCGTGAACACGCACCTATCGCAATTAAGGCAAGCGGTATTTCTTGCGTTATTGCTTCTACATTTGCAAGAATTTTTTATCGTAACGCTATTAATATCGGTTTACCTATTCTTGAATGTGACGAGGCGGCAAGAGAGATTAAAGCAGGCGACACCGTTTCGGTTGATTTTAATACAGGTGTAATTACAAACGAAACAACAGGCAAAACTTATCAGGCTGAGCCATTCCCTGAATTTATTCAGAACATTATTCAAAAGGGCGGACTTATTAAGTCTATTACAGTTTAATTTTTTTCGGAGGTTGATTATCGGTCAACCTCCGATATTTGTATTATATCTTATTAAATAAGCCTTTTATCCCCAAATAAAACCGATAAAATTCAATTTAAAAACTTTTTTAAATTTTTTTAAAAAAAGTGTTGACAAATTAAGAATTAGGTAGTATAATAAACTTGTTCCTGAGAGAGAGGAACACAAAAAACAAAATAATAGTTGGTGTTGATGACGCTGAGGGTCCACCTGTTCCCATACCGAACACAGAAGTTAAGCTCAGTGGTGCCGAAAATACTTGGCTGGTGACGGCCCGGAAAAATAGGGAGATGCCAACACAATAAAGTGTCCACCCAGTAGGGTGGGCGTTTTTTTGCTTTTCAAAAAACTTATTTAATAAAGTAAGTGGCACAGCTTGCCGTGTCAGAGGATTGCAAGGGTTCTGCTGTTTTTTCAATCCTCAGTCAGCTTCGCTGACAGCTCCTTTGATAAAGGAGCCTTTTAGAGTATT
>JAXJSN010000069.1:0-24079 GCA_036310085.1 Ruminococcus sp. | reverse complement strand
TCACCGGTGCTTCAATAGTTTCTATTTCATCAGCACAATACCTTTGCATAAGAGTAACATCCTGAATTGTTACCTCGCCGTCAAGATCAATATCTCCCTTCACGTAAAAAGCTATAAATTGAATATCATTTTTTTTTGCATAAGTTTCAGCATAAGAATCCTTATATCCATAAATAGTAAGTTTTTCACAGCCGAGAAATGCTGAGTTAGATATATACTTAATTTCCTCAGGTATTACAATACTTTCTAAATTTGTGCAATTAGCAAATGCACGATCACCTAAAGAATAAATTCCATTTCCAAGTTTTACGCTTTTTAATCCACTACAATTAGAAAAAGCTTCATTATTAATTGCTTTTACACTATCAGGTATTATAATACTTTCTAAACTTGTACACCCAGAAAAAGCATAAATATCAATAGTCTCAACACTATTCCCAAAATCTATAGTTTTAAGCTTTTCACATTGATAAAAACAATGCATTGGAATAAAATTAATACAGTCAGGTATTTCTACGCTTGTAATATCCAGTCTCATAAAAGCTTCACCTGACACATTAACTACCATACCATTAATTTCACTTGGAATTACAATATTAGTATCAGTACCTACATATTGTATAATACTTGGATCAATACCGTCAAACAAAAGATAAATAAAGCCATTATAATTTCCGCTCTCAACCTTAACATACTCAGTACTTTTAATTTCTGAGGCATTTACTGCAATCGGCATACTGCCGGCTGACAACATCATAACAGCAGAAAGCATTACTGCTATAGCTTTTTTGAATTTACACATAAATTTTCCCTCCTGAATAACAATGCAGTGAGTTTGTTTAACTCTGTAAGTTTATTATACTACCCCTTACACAAAATTGCAATAATTATATGCAAATTTTATAAATATATTTAACATTTAAGCTAAATACAACTACAAAAGCACTTATTGGGATGGTATAAAGTCCGCTCTTGAAAAATGGGGTATTCCTTATATTGATTTAAGACATGAATCAAATTTGATGCTCGTTGACGGATTAACAGAAAAATATTTTTGTAATGGTGACGGTACACATCCAACCAAAGAAGCATATGATATTTTTTATGTTCCTGCTATTGAAGCAAAACTGAAATCTTTATAATATATCTTTATCTAAAATACCGCATTGGCGTAATCACCAATGCGGTATAATTTCTATTTATTCAACCAATAATCTCTGAATAGCGGTAGCATCGTTAATATCAACGCTTTTATTACCATCAACATCTACACAATTCAGCGGTACTTCGGGAGCTTCTATTTCATCAGCACAATACCTTTGCATTAGAGTAACATCCTGAATTGTTACCACCCCGTCAAGATCAATATCTCCCATTAAATAATGCAACTCAAATTTAACATAATTGTTAACCGCAAATTTATGTGCAGCTGAATTCAAATAACATTCTATAACCAGATCATCACTATGATTTTCGAAAGCGTTATATGCTATACTTGTAACACTCCTAGGTATTTTTACTTTTTTTAAACCTGTACAACTTACAAAAGCATTAGAGTTGATTCTAGTAATATTATCAGGTATTTCGACTTCTTTTAAACTTTCACAACCTGCAAAAACATTGTTATCTAAGTAAGATATTCCTTTACCTATTATTAAACTTTCTGCACTTGAACATCCTGCAAAAGCATATTCTCGTATTGTGGTTACACTATCAGGGATAACAATAGATTTTAGACTTCGACATCCTCGAAAAGCATAAGCATCTAAAAATTCCAAAGTATCGGGAAGTTGTATACTTGTTACTGACGTACTAAAAACATCCTCACAACTAATAGCTGTAACAGGTATACCATTAATTTCACTTGGAATTACTATTTCTGTATCAGTTCCTGTATATCCGTATATAAATGCACCTGGTGAATGATATTGCGAATCATCCACAACTCCATACACAAAATCACCACATACACTAAATCCCACCGAATCACTTTCAACCGTAGCGGCATTTACTGTGATTGGCATACTGCCGGCGGTCAACATCATAACAGCAGAAAGCATTACTGCTATAGCTTTTTTGAATTTAATCATAAAATCACGCTCCTAAAACATTGTAGTGAGTTTGTTTAACTCTTTAACATTATTATACTATCCCTTGCACAAAATTGCAATAACCTTATGAGTATTTTATACATTTAATCCATAATATTGTATTATAAATTGTTATATTTAACTATCACTATTCAACTATCTATAAAACAAAAATGGAACGGCAAAATCACCGTTCCATTAAATTAACTATGCATTAGATGTATTACAGTTTCTGCTTTTTCGATAATTCTTAAATCATTATCATAAGTACAAAGCTTTCGAGCCTGCTGTAAATCAACCCATATATAACTGTCAATTTCTTCTTGCTGTATTTTTACATTATCAGTGAACGCCTGAGCAAGAAAAAATACTACACGCTTTTTTATTTTTCCAAATGGACAATACTCGCTTGTTTCACGAAAACCATCAAATATAGTTACATCAAGACCTGTTTCTTCTTTTATCTCTCTCAATGCTGTTTGCTGTTCGTTTTCGTCATCTTCAATATGACCCTTAGGAAAACTCCAGTATCGCCCATTATTATTCTTAACCAAAAGGATTTTTGTATTCTGTTTTGTTTTATGAAAAATAATTGCACCGCAAGATTTTTCATAAAGGCAGGTAATACTCTTTAGTTTTATATTTTTTAGTTTTGACAAAATCTTTTTAAGCTCAGGTTCATAAAACACCTCTCCAAAAGGAGCAACAATCGCACGAGGCTCTCCAAGACCGTCAAATTCAGCAACAGCTATGACAACACCGTCAAAATAATCATTTATATGTCTGTGAGTAACTACATATGCACTTTTATTTCTTTTTGAATCAGAATTTATATAGGCAGAATAAAGCTCATCACAAATTTTTCCAAACACACTTACTTTTACTGTTTCTGCTATCACGCCGTCGCCTCCTTTCGTGGTTATTGGTACAATAAATTAATCAAACAATGTTTCCATATTATCAAGTTGCATTTGTGTATTGGCACTCATAACACCGTTCACAAACAGAATATCATCAATCTCATTCTGTTTACAATAATCGGTTAATTTACCACTGAAATGACGGAAATCTATAACATGAACTTCCTCGTAATTATAAGTAAAATATGGTGCCATTGCATTTCCGTAGCTTTCTTTTACAATTGCAATTTTCTTGCCACCAGAAACTGCTTCTTCCGATGTTGATTTAAGCACTGAAAGGGGATTATCTCCTACAAGGAAAAGTCCGTATGTATTTGAACCCGCTTGTGCAAACGGATAATAAGGACTGTCGTAAGTTGCAGACTGACCGTTTGCATCTGTAATCTCCATAGTAACACTATAAGGGAAGTTATAATAATGTACAGTATCTGTATCAAGTCCTGATGTGATAGTATTAGCAAAAGAACCCGTAAAACCGGCAATCTGAGTTTCTGTACAATCGTCAAGAGAAAGTACTGGCATATCATTAGTTTTTGCAAATGCAGAATACGCATAATATGCACCAAGTGCAGTCCAATGATGGTCTGATTTAAAATAAATATACTCCTGATTATGCTCAGCAAGATAGTTGTAGCAATTTACAGGGGTTACTCTGTTTGAAAGATTAGCATAAACAGCCTTAATATTCTCAGCCTGAGATGAACTGCCGAGGGAATTTTTAAGTCTTTGCGGAAGGTTCATTTCAGTATGATTTGGTACAACCATATTGAATACATTAAATCTGTTAAGCTTATTTGCGAAGTTGTTAATTGTATTAGCGTAATTTACAGCCTTTTCATCAACACTTCCGAATAACTCATAACCAGTTTTGTCCCAAAGATAAACTCCGTAATAAAGTTGTCCCTCTTGATTATTATCCTCAATCTGAGGTGTCCTAAAGTATGTTGGAGACAAGTCATCTTCTATTGTAGTTATAGGTTGAGTAGTTGCCGGTACTGTTGATGCCTCAATTTGTTCCTTTGTTTGTGTAGGGATAGTATCGGTATCGGGTGTTGAACCAAAACAACCCTTAAACATAACAGACAAGAGTGAATATACAAATATTATTAAAAGTATTCCACAGCTGACAATTATAATTCTGTTGCGTGTACGCCTTTTATTTTTTCTTCTGACATTTCTGCCAGAATTATTTCTTCTATTATTGTTATAAGATTGACGACGATTATAACCGCCCTGTCGTCCCTGTCTTTGTTGCGGTCTGCGACGACGATATGTACGGCTGTCGTAACTCTCATCAAAATTGTCAAGATCAAAATAATCGTAATCGTTTCGGTTACTCATTATAAACTCCTATTTAATACAAATTTAATAAGTATCTGCAAGTTACATTTTATTATACAACAAAAAAGCCTCGAAAACAATATAATTTTACAAATTTTATTTTGGTTTTGGAAAAAGCAAGTGTCTCATTAGCATTTCATATATTTAAAACCTCACAATAATAAATTTCTAATCCCATGCAAAAGCAAGCAATTTCTTATCACGCAAAAACAAGCGACAGCTTTATGCCATCGCTTGCAAGTAACCATATGTTTTCAATTTGTATTTTTTCTAAGTTTACTCTTTATTTTTTCAACTATCCACTTCATTTCAAATTCTTGCAAATCATACGCAATAAATATATACATTTTAAACAATCTCTTACTTAAATGCTTCTCAAGAAAAGCTACTCTTTCAGGTTTTCTTAAGAATCGTTTAATCCTGGTATCCTTCCACCCTCCTTTTTTGTCTAAAGATAAATTAGGAGTATCTGTCCAACTAGCACTCCAATAATGATACATTAACTTATTATAATGTCCACAAGATACAAACAAGTAATCATTATAGCATTGTTCTGAACCATCTAGTTTAAGGCACGGAATATTATCTACTATTACCTGAGTATTATAACTTGGACATGCAGTCATATTAAATTTACCATTATCAAGTTTAAACCTTCTAGCTTTATAATCATCAAGAATTTTTTTGACTAATTGGTTATTTTTCTCGGCACCAAAACCCAACCCTGTATTAATTGATCTCTCACTTTCAAAAGATATAAATAGTTTATATTTCAATAAATCATCAATTGAATCTAGGAATTCCACATCAGTATCCATATAAATGCCACCATGTGTATATACAACCCAAAGTCTTGCAACATCAGAAACAAAAGCCCATTTTTTAGCCTCATAAGCTTCTTTAACATAAGTATACATATTTATATCAAAATTACTTTCATTCCATTCTATTATTTCATAATCCGGACAAAACTTCTGCCAGCTTTCAATACACTTTTTAATAACTTCCGGTTTTTCATTATTACCAAACCAACAATAATGTATAATTTTAGGTATCATAATAATCATTTCCTTATAATTTATATTTTCTTTATTTATAATAAATTATAAATTATTTATTTTAAAAGTCAATATTACAATTCATTTAAATATAATTATTGAGAATTTAGTATGTATATTTCTTCAAATTCCTTGAATATGGGGATAAATCGTGTTAAAATAAAAATATATTTATTTGAGTAAAAAGTAATATATGTAATATAAATTTACGGAGGATAGATAAAATGGAAAATGAAAAGAAAAAAGATGTTGTATTTAGTGCGATACAGCCAAGCGGCACTATAACACTTGGAAATTATCTTGGCGCAGTAAGAAACTGGGTTACTATGCAGGATGAATACAACTGCATTTATGCACTTGCTGACCTTCATACAATTACAGTAAGACAAACACCGGCTACAATGCGTAAAAATATTCTTGATGCATATGCATCAATTATGGCTTGCGGTGTTGATGTTGAAAAAAGCATTTTCTTTATTCAGAGTCATGTACATACCCACGCAGAGCTTGCATGGGCACTTAGCTGTTATACTCAGTTTGGTGAGCTTTCAAGAATGACACAGTTTAAAGATAAATCTTCAAAGCACGCTGATAATATTAATTCAGGTTTATTTACATATCCGGTGCTTATGGCTGCTGATATCCTACTTTATCAGGCAGATAAAGTCCCTGTTGGAGCTGACCAAAAGCAGCACATTGAGCTTACAAGAGATATTGCAACCAGATTTAATGGTCTTTACGGAAATGTATTTAAAATTCCTGATGGCTTTATTCCTAAAAATGGTGCAAGAGTTATGAGTCTTCAGGATCCAACAAGAAAAATGAGTAAATCTGATGAAAATATTAACGGCTGTGTTCATTTACTTGACTCTCCGGAGGTTATTATGAAAAAGTTCAAGCGTGCTGTTACAGACAGCGAAGCTTGTGTTCGTTACGCTGAAGGCAAAGACGGCATTAATAACCTTATGTCTATTTACAGTGCGGTTACAGGTCTTTCTTATGAGCAGATTGAAAATGATTTTGCCGGTAAAGGCTATGGCGATTTTAAAACTGCTGTTGGTGAAGCTGTTGTTGAAGAACTTCGTCCAATAAGAGAACGCTATGAACAGCTTATTGCCGATAAAGCATATCTTGAAGAGTGCTATCGCAAAGCTGATGAAATCGCTCTAAAAATTAGCAGTCGCACAATGGGCAAAGTAATGAAAAAAATCGGATTTATTTAATTATTAATTCCAATTTACCCGAATCAGCATTTTCTGCATTGATTGCAGATGGCTAATTCGGGTAAATTTTTGTTATTGTTACAAATTTCATTGACTTTTTACAATAGACACTATATAATAAATTACATATTTGCGTTTTGCAATTTATTATATAAAAAAGCTCCGGAGAATCTCAATTTTGAGTGCCGAAGGTGTAAGGCTTACGCTGAATCTCTCAGGCAAAAGGACAGGGCTTTATTCTGTCAATAAGTATGAGAGTTATTTCAGAGCTGCTGTTTAAAGCAGCTTTATTTTTTGTTAGGGGGATTTTTTTGGACAATTTACTTGAGGGTGTCAAATTAATTAACTCGTACCTATCTGACTATATTTTGGTAATACTTTTACTTGGCTGCGGATTGCTTTTTTCAATACGCACTAGATTTGTTCAAGTCAGATGCTTTGGTGAGGGTATGCGTCAGGTATTTGGCAAAATATCATTAAAAGGAAAAAAGCAAGAAGGTGGAATAAGCTCATTCCAAGCACTTACAACTGCTATAGCCGCACAGGTTGGTACAGGTAATATAATAGGTGCATGTGGTGCTATTTTAATAGGAGGACCCGGTGCTATTTTTTGGATGTGGATTATCGCCTTTTTGGGTATGGCTACTATTTATGCAGAGGCTGTACTTGCACAGAAAACAAAAATAACAAAAGAAGACGGTAGCATACACGGCGGCCCTGTATACTACATAAGAACAGCATTTAAAGGAAAATTTGGCAAGATATTATCCGCATTTTTTGCCATAGCTATTATTCTTGCACTTGGCTTTATGGGTTGTATGGTTCAGTCAAACTCAATTGGTGCAACCTGTAACACAGCTTTTGGTATTCCTTCATGGGTAATCGGATTAATTATTGCTGTTATCTCCGGTTTTATATTTATTGGAGGAGTTCAAAGAATTGCTTCTGTAACTGAAAAAATTGTACCTTTAATGGCCGGTATGTATCTTATTGGTTGTTTGATAATACTTATATTCAGATTTCAGTATATTGGTGAAACCGTTGCTATGATTTTTAAATATGCATTTGTACCAAATGCTATCATAGGTGGCGGAATTGGTTATGCACTCAAAACTGCAATATCGCAAGGTGTTAAGCGTGGTTTATTCTCTAACGAAGCAGGTATGGGTTCTACTCCTCACGCTCACGCATTAGCTAAGGTTGATAACCCTCACGAGCAAGGTGTTGCCGCTATGATTGGTGTGTTCATCGACACATTTGTGGTTTTAACAATGACAGCTTTAGTTGTTATCTCTACTCTTTATGCAGGAAATGGTATTCTTGCAGGTGGCTCTGCAGAAGGTGTAGACAAAGCTAATATGGCTCAGCTTGCCTTTTCGAGTGTTATGGGTAATGATATAGGCAATATATTTATTGCAATATGCTTACTTTTCTTTGCTTTTTCAACAATTATTAGTTGGAACTTATTTGGTAAAATTAATGTTGAATACCTCTTTGGAAAAAAAGCAGCAGCAGTTTATTCAATTATATCTATTGTCTTTGTATTTCTCGGAGCGTGTCTTTCCAACGACCTTGTATGGGAGCTTGCAGACTTATTTAATCAGCTTATGGTTATTCCAAATGCAATAGCACTTATTGCTCTTTCAGGCATTGTTGTTAAAATTGCAAAGAATAAATCGAATAATTAAAATTTAATTAGTTTAACAATAAAAATCGTTATCAGTCAAAATTTAACTGATAACGATTTTTTATAGTTATATATTCATAAGTATTAAATCCAGTTCTTCAATCATTTTCTTTGCAACATCATACGCTTTTCCATTTGTAATTGAAGCAAATAACAGATTGATGTTTTCTTCAAAATCATTTGGCAAGAGCTTACAATTACGCTTGCATAACTCAACTAATCTTTTTTCGCCGGGATGGGTAAGCTCGTTTAACGCAAAAATAATATCAAAATAGCTGGACAAAAATTCTGTTATGCGGTGATTAACGCTTACTATATCTCCCCTATCAGCAGCTTTTTTTATCTGCTTATCGTAAGATGGTAATGTGCCGCTTAAAAGCTTACGATTCTTTTCTATAATGTTCTTTTTCAAAGTCTGCGGATAGTCAACAGTATATTTTTTCTGCACCTTAGTAAACTCACCGGACTTATCAAAAAGAATTTTTGATGTAACTATGTTATGCCAAAATGCAGTTGTGTAGCCATTAAACGAATGTCCTTCATCAACAATGGCACAAAGGTATCTTTCCATTATACCCAACTCACGATAAATAATATCAACCGCAACACCGTTATTCATAATACAATTATCTTCGGATTCCCAATAATGATTACATATCTCGGCTACACTGCACAAGGGTAACAAAGCTTTGCTACGCTCATCTTCAGACAATATTTTTTTACAATAAACATAAATATCATAGTCTGATCTGCTATCATTATTGCCTGTAGCTCTTGAACCACCCAAAGCTATGCAATCAACATTATCACATTTTTTAAGATTATCAATAATCTGCAAAAAATTATCGTCAAAATCGAAATTCTGCATAAAAACACATCCTTTAATTATTTATATATAAATAGTATATAATTATATCTTATGTAAGTCAATTAAATTTTGAATATATATTGATTTAATCTATAGGATTTGATAAAATATATAAGGTTAAGTAAAATGTCGATGTATTGCACTTACACTTAATAACTAAATAATTTTGCTATTTTAAAAACAACATCGCTTTTATTATATTATTTAGTTAAAAAATAGCTCTAAAACATTGACGACCATTAAAAGAACATTGTATAATGATAATGTTCATAAAAGCATTTAATTTTAAACTTATTTACGAAAGGATTTATTTATTATGAAACGAATTATCGCAGTTATGATGGCGTGTTTAATTTGCACAACAGTCGCAATTAGTCTTTCAGGTTGTGGAGAAGAAGATAAGCAGCCCGGTTATGTAATAGAAGCAACAGAACCTGATTTAGAAAATTCAGATTTCGGTTTCTTTATTATTGATGATAACTCACTTATGATTACAAAGTATAAGGGCAACAGCAAAAACATTGTAATACCTGAAACACACAGTACTTATTCAGTTACTACAATTGGCAGAAGTGTATTTAACGGTTCAGATATTACAAGTGTTGAAATACCTGATACTGTTACTGAAATTCAGGACTATGCATTTTTTGGATGCAGAAATCTTGAAAATGTTAAAATGTCAAAAAATCTTAAGACTTTAGGAACAAATGTATTTAACCTCTGTTCAAAGCTTGAGTCAATTGAAATTCCTGCAACACTCGAGGATATGGGTATGTACACTTTCTCTGCTTCAGGTTTAAAATCTGTAACAATTCCTGAAAGTGATACATTAAACTCAATCAGTCATTTTGTATTCTACCAGTGCCCACAGCTTACAGATGTTAAGCTTCCGTCAACTGTTACTTTTATGGAGCCGGATGTATTTGAAGGCTGCAAAAACAAGGTAACAATTACAGGTGCTAAGGATTCTTATGCAGAAACTTATGCAAAAAAATACAATTTAACTTTTAAAGCCGAAAACTAAGATAGCTTTAATCAATATAAACATATATAATATGCCCTGTTCACTTTAATTGGACAGGGCTTTTTCATTTTACAAAATCAGAACCATTAACTTTTAGCATATTTAAAAAGTATGTTGATTTTTGTAAAATACAATGATATAATACCATTGTTTAGAAAGGGATGATATAGTGGCAGGTGAAAACTCCAATAGAATGAATATTATATCCATTGTACTGTCGATATTATTCGGTTTGTTTTTTGGTATTATACATACCGCAACCATTATTATGGGCGTATTTGATGGACTTTATTCAAATCAAAATCTTGAGATTTTTGCTTATCAGGCAATAGTTATGGTAATAATCATTATGATAACTCCAAAGCGACTTACATCAGCAATAAACAGTGGTGTATTCTTCTTTATTTCGAGTACTTTTTATGCATTTTATTGTCTTTTCAAAACAAATAACTTTAGTATTTGGGATGTATTATATGATTTAGCGTTTGCCTTAATAGCTTTTGTTGTAAGTCTTGCGGTTTGGCAATATAAAAAAAGTGGCTGGCTTTCAGGTATTTGTGCGGCAATTCCATTATCATTTTTAACCTGCACTTGTATTTATTTGATTATTTGCTTAATAAATACTTTTTCGTGGCTTACTATTGCTAATATTTGCGTTTACATAAGCTTTGCAATGTTTTTCTACACAAAAATTACAGACGATAACGCAACAAAAATTAAAACAATCGTGTTCCACATTGTTTTCAGCTCTATTTTAGTTTTATTCAGCTTTTGGAAACACGGAATAATTTCATTTAACATTTAAACTTTTGTCCCCTCTTTGAGGGGGCATTTTTTACTTTTCAGGAAATTTTTGAGTATATTATATAATGCTGTCTACACGAATTACGGGCGAGGTACTCGTTTATCTACCATACCAAACCTGCTTGCTCACTCTCGGGCAAAAAAGCTTTGATGCTATATAATGCTGTCTACACGAATTACGGGCGAGGTACTCGATTATCTACCATACCAAACCTGCTTGCTCACTCTCGGGCAAAAAAGCTTTGATGCTATATAATGCTGTCTGCACGAATTACAGGCGAGGTACTCGTTTATCTACCATACCAAACCTGCTTGCTCACTCTCGGGCAAAAAAGCTTTGATGCTATATAATGCTATCTACACGAATTACGGGCGAGGTACTCGTACTGTACCCTAAAAATTTTTAAAATCTGTCTATTTTTCAATGTACAGATTTTGGTATAATTTATTAAAACAAAATAATTGCAGGTGTACTTATGACACATAATTTTAATAATTATCCAACAACTAACTCAGAAACTAAAAAAGTTGCTGTATTTAATGATATTTCAGGCTTTGGCAAATGCTCACTTACCGCTGCAATTGCAGTATTATCGGTTATGGGTATTCAGCCTTGCCCTATTCCAACCGCTGTTCTTACTAATCAAACGGAATTTAATCATTATTACTGCGCCGATATGACTGAACATATAGGTCATTATGCAGATATATGGAAGAAAAATAATGAAGATTTTGACGGAATATATTCGGGTTATGTAGATAACCAAGAGCAGATTGATATTATTTCTGACTTTATAACAAAGTTTAAAAAATCTTATACAAAGATACTGGTTGACCCTGTAATGGGTGACAACGGCAGTACATATCCTTCGTATACTGCCAAAGCTTGCGAAAAAATGCGTAAGCTTGCTAAGAAAGCTGACCTTATAACTCCTAACCTTACTGAATTGTGTATATTGTCGGACATTAATTATAATGACCTTAAAGCTAAAGAAACCGATAGTAACTACTTTGAAGTAATTGCAAAAACAGCACATAATCTTATAGCACATCAAAATCAAAGTATAGTAGTAACCGGTATTTTAAAGGACAGCTACATATATAATGCAGTTTTTTCTAAAACTGAAAATATTTTCATAAAATCCGAAAAATACGGAAACAGTTTTTCAGGAACAGGCGACCTTTTTGCATCGGTACTTTGCGGATATTTAATTAATAATATGGATATAGTCAGCGGTGTAGATAAAGCTTCAAAGTTTATTGAAACAGCAATAAAAGATACAATAAAGTCCCCATTTGACCGTAATCACGGTATTAATTTTGAAAAATATCTTTATACACTTGCAACAGGAGGTAACAATTAAATGAGTATGACAAAAAGAAAGCTTAATACTAAACTACTTGCTCTTTCTGCTATGTTTGCCGCACTAATAACTGTGGCAACAGCTTTTATAACAATCAGCGATGGTTCAGGCTACACACATCCGGGTGATTCAATTGTGTATCTTGCGGCTTCTACCCTACCCTTTCCCTATGGTATAATTGCATCTGCAATTGGCGGATTTTTTGCTGATTTGCTTGCCGGCTACCCACAATGGGCATTAATTACAGCTTTGATAAAAGCTATAAATTGCTTACCATTTGTTATTTGCAGATATTTAATTAACAACAAAAAAAATTCTTCATCAAACGCACAAGCTAAGAATAACAAAATATTAAATCTACCTATAATTTTATCAACTATCCCTTCCGGTATTATTACGGTTTTGGGATATACATTAGCAAACATATTGATGATAAGCACAGAATATGCTATTGCTAATATACCTATTCTCTGTTTTCAGGGCATAATCGGTGCAGGATTATTTATTTTATTGGGAGCTTCGCTTGATAAAATCGGTTTTAAACAAAAACTAATACATAACAATTAACTACATACTAAACGGTATCGCATTTTTTTGCGGTACCGTTTACTTTATTTAGCTAAAGTATTGTAAAATTGATATGTTTTGTGCTATAATGATATTAATTATATTATTGATTAAAAACAGGAGCAAAATATGGATAATAAAAGAACCGTAGTTAAGGTAGGAACTTCTACCCTTACATATGAAAACGGAAAGATAAATTACAGAAGAATAGAAACTCTTTGCAAGGTGTTATCAGATTTGCAGAACAGAGGTGAACAAATTCTTCTTGTTTCATCAGGTGCAATTGGCGTAGGTATGGGCAAGGCAGGACTTGCAAAAAGACCTACTGAAACTAAAAAAAAGCAAGCACTTGCGGCTATCGGACAGTGCGAGCTTATGTTTATGTATGATAAACTTTTTGGCGAATACAACCATTCGGTTGCTCAAATTCTTCTTACCCGTGATGCGGTGGAAACCGAGCATAAAAGACAGAATGTTATTAACACAATTAACGAGCTGCTTGAAATGAACATTATTCCAATTATCAATGAAAACGACACTGTTGCAATTGATGAGCTTGAAGGCAATAATTTTGGCGATAACGATATGCTTTCGGCAATTGTATCGGCACTTTGCGGTGCAGACAGACTTGTGATTTTGACTGATATTGACGGTCTTTATGATTCAGATCCACGAAATAATCCAAATGCTAAGAAAATTGATGTAGTTGACAGCATCGACGAAAACATTCTTGATATGGCGGCAGGTTCTGGCTCTAACAGAGGTACAGGCGGAATGGTAACTAAACTGCAAGCCGCTGACTATGCTACAAAAAGAGGCGTTCAGATGCATATTATAAACGGCTCAAATCCGGCATCACTTTATGAAGTATTTGACGGTCATCCAATCGGTACTGTTTTTACAGCAGCAAGTGCCTCGCACGCATTTAGTGCAGACAGCACCATATGACTTTATCACTTATTTGCCCGAGCTTAACCGAGCAATTTCCTATAAAGTAATAATTATTTTTAAATTATCGGAGGTAATATTATGACTATACTTGAAAAAATGGGAGCAAATGCAAAAAATGCCGCCAGATTTCTTATGACAGCAGGCTCTAAAAAATATGATGCATTAATGGCTATTGCAAATGCACTTAGAGAAAATGCTGATACTATTATTGAAGCTAACGATATTGATATTGAAAACGGCAGAAACGCAGGACTTACAAACGCACTTCTTGATCGTCTTAAGCTTACAAAGGAGCGTATTGAGGGTATGGCAGATGGTGTTGCTCAGGTTGCCGCTCTCCCTGACCCTATCGGAAATGTACTCGAAGGCAGAGCTTTAAAAAATGGACTAAGAATTGAAAAAGTAAGAGTTCCTATGGGCGTTATCGGTATTATTTTTGAGGCTCGTCCAAATGTTACTTCTGATGCCGCTGCACTTTGTCTTAAGGCAGGCAGTGCAGTAATTTTAAGAGGCGGTAAAGAAGCTATTAACTCCAACAAGGCTATTGCTGAAATTATGAGAAATGCAATTGAAGAGGTTGGATTTCCTAAGGATTGTATTGCACTTGTAGAGGATACTTCTCGCCAAAGTGCAACTAAACTTATGCAGCTTTCAGACTATCTTGATGTACTTATTCCAAGAGGCGGTGCAGGTCTTATAAAGAGTGTTGTTGAAAACGCAAAAGTTCCTGTTATTGAAACAGGTGTTGGCAACTGCCATGTTTATGTAGACGAAAGTGCAGATATTACTATGGCTTCAAGCATTATTTACAATGCTAAAACATCTCGTCCATCTGTATGTAACGCTATTGAAACAGTTCTTGTCCATAAAAATATTGCAGATAAAGCCCTGCCAAAAATTAAAGCAGAGCTTAACAAAATGAATGTTGAGATTCGTGGATGCGAAAAAACAATTGCTATCCTCGGCGACAGCATTACTCCTGCAACCGAGGATGATTACGCAAATGAGTTCCTTGATTACATTCTTGCTGTAAAGGTTGTTGACACCATTGATGATGCACTTGCTCACATTGCAAAATACAGCACAGGTCACAGCGAATGTATTGTAACCAATGATTATAATAACGCTAATCTTTTTACTGCCTGCGTAGATTCAGCAGCCGTTTATGTAAATGCTTCTACTCGTTTTACTGACGGTGGAGAGTTTGGACTTGGTGCAGAAATCGGAATTTCAACACAAAAGCTTCACGCAAGAGGTCCTATGGGACTTAACGAGCTTACAAGCTGTAAGTTTATTATCCGTGGAAACGGTCAGATTAGATAAACTATAAAAGCAAGTACATTAACGCAAGCAGTAGCGAAGGATCTGCATTTTCCTCCATTAGCAACACAATTAGCAGTAAAATCAGGCTTTGTTCTCTGTTACCAAAAAGATTATCAAGCAAGCCTGTATTGCTTTTTTGTGCAGTTATATTTTCTGAGCATTTAACAGCAGGAGGAGGCGGTGGTATAGTTGACTCAGTATGAACTTGTTTGCTGTCCTCTTTACGCTCTGTATTTCTGCGTTGATGATTTGCCGTCTGAGGAGGTACTCTTGAATGCATTTGTTGTGCTCTTGAAAAAGCCTCTTCTTCAAAACTCGGCATTTACTCACCTCACACAATCAAAATAAACCGTTATTTTTAAGTAACGGAATTAATTTAAGCATTTTAATCATTTTTTCAGCTTTATCAAGCTTAACGCACTTTTCTTCGCTCAAAAAAGGTCTGAGTGCATTAAGCAATCTCGTGGTATCATCGTCACCTTTAACAGACTGCATAACCGGTGCAAGTCTGCTTATTGTTTTGAGCATATCGTTATTTATTTGCGGATAAACATTTTGTTGTGGCTGTAATTTAGGCGGCGGTTCATTTTTAGATAATCCAAGTTGTTCTCCGAGGCTCTGTACCTGACGCAGAGCCTCGGGGTTACTTAGTATTTTATTGAGTTGTTCCTGTAAATCTGACATATTATTCTCCGCCAAGCAGCTTTATAAGTGCCTGAGCTTGAGGACTGTTAAGAACTGCTCTTGTTTTTTCAGGGTCACTCAAAACATCATTAAGCTGTTTTGCTCGTTTGTCATCTAAATTTGCAACCACATCATCAGTATTTTTATTGTTTAGTGCATTTTTAAGCTGTGATTCAGACATACCGATTTTGCCTGACAGCTCCTTTAGAATTTTCTGAATATTTTCATTATCAGTCATACAAACACCTCAAGATATTCTATGCTAATAACTTATTTTTAGAACGGAGTTTAATATGAGAATTTTAGTTGTTTCCGATACACATGGCGATTACTTTTCACTTAAAGAAGTTGTACAAACTCACTCATCTGCTGAAATAATTGTCCATTGCGGTGATGGTGACGAGCAAGTAGATTTTTTAAAAAACACCTACAAAAATAAAATGATAATTGCTGTAAAAGGCAACTGCGATTTTGGCAGTACACTTCCAGCCACAGAATTTTTTACGGTACAAGGCAAAAAAATAATGGTCACTCACGGTCATTTATATAATGCTAAGGCTACCTTTTATAATCTTTTATGTGCCGCAAAAGAAAATAATGCCGACATTGTACTTTTTGGTCATACTCATACTCCAATTTCAATATGCACTGATGATGTATATTTTTTAAATCCCGGTTCTTGTCACGGCTACAGAGCAAGCTATGGGTTTGTAGATATAACCGACAAAGGCGATATTGTTACAAATACGGCTGTTTTAAAGTAATATAAAACAGATAATCAAGTTTACTTTAATATTTGATATAAATATATATTTAGATAAACCAAATACTGTTATTTAAAAATAATAGTAGAATTTTAACTTATAATATGATATAATTTATGTATAATTTGTACGGAGGTGTCTGAATTGAATTTTAATGGTTTTGAATTTGATGAATCAATAAAATCATCTCTTACTACCCTTGATACTCAAAACAGAGTACCTCATGCTATTATTATTGAAAGCAAAGATAAGGAAAAGTCTTTGTCGCTTGCTAAGTTTCTTTCTATGTGGGCTGTTTGTACAGCAGAAAATAAGCCTTGCGGCGTATGTGCTCAATGTCATAAAGCACAGGAAGCAACACACGCTGATATATTTTATGCCTATCCCGAAAAAAAATCAAAAACTTATTCAATTGAACAAATGAGAACAATCGGCAATGATGCTTATATTCGTCCGAATGAAGCAAAGGCTAAGGTATATATTTTTGAAGATGCCGATATACGACTTGCCCCTATTGCCCAAAATTCTTTTTTAAAGCTACTTGAGGAACCGCCAAAGGGAGTTTTCTTTATTTTAACCTGTGAAAATTCTAAACGGTTACTCAATACTATACTTTCTCGTTGTACTGTCTTTAAGCTTTTAAGCAACCAAATCTTTGGTGAGGATTCAGCAAAAAAAGCAAAAGACATAGTAAGCGGAATACTTTCCCCACGAGAATACGACCTTTTATTAGCAATACAATCTCTTTGTAATAAAGAACAGACTGATGAAATATTTGTAATTGTAAAGCTGATTCTCAGAGATGGACTTGTTATACTGTCGGGCGGAAATGCAATATTTGACTCAGAGCTTGGCAGAAAAGTAAGCACAAGACTTACAAGGTCACAAATAATACAATTAATCGAAATTACTGAAAGTGCCAATCAAAAAGTGGCACAGAACATTAATATAAATCTGCTCACAACTTGGTTGTGCGGCGAATACAGGAGGATTTCATGGCAGAGGTAATAGGAGTAAGATTTAAAGAAGTAGGTAAGGTCTACTACTTTGATCCCCTTGATAATAAATTAAATACCGGTGATATGGTAATTGTTGAAACCGCAAGAGGTCTTGAATGTGGAGAAGTAGCTACTCCAAATAAAACAGTAACAGAAGAAGAACTTGCTCATCCGTTAAAACCACTTATCAGAATTGCAACTCAAGAGGATTTAAAACATCTTGCAGAAAACAAACTGAAAGAAAAAGAGGCTTACAGAATTTGTGATCAAAAAATTGCTTCTCATAACTTGCAAATGAAGCTTGTTAATGTTGAATATACTTTTGACAACAGCAAAATTTTATTTTACTTTACTGCTGACGGCAGAGTAGACTTTAGAGCATTGGTAAAAGACCTTGCATCAGTTTTTAGAACAAGAATTGAGTTAAGACAAATAGGTGTTCGTGACGAAGCTAAAATGCTTGGCGGTCTTGGTATTTGTGGTAAACCTTTTTGCTGTGCAACCTTTATGGGTGAGTTTCAACCTGTATCAATTAAAATGGCTAAGGAGCAGGGACTTTCCCTCTCCCCTGTTAAAATTTCAGGTACCTGCGGCAGACTTATGTGTTGCCTTAAATATGAGCAAGAAGCATATACCGACCTATTAAAGAAAACACCAAAGGTTGGTGCTATTGTAAACACTCCTGACGGCAAAGGTCTTGTAGTTGAAAACAATTTAATCGCAAGAACTCTTAAGGTTAAGCTTAATAATACACCTGATGATGTTGCACCAAAAACTTATACAGTTAAGCAATGTAAACTGTTAAAGGATGGATATATTAAGATTGACCGCAAGGAAATGGAACAACTTAAAGGGCTTGAATAACAACTATTCCATATAACAGTTAATTTTCCAATTATAATTTGTGCGGTTAATTAAAAATCTTGAATAAAACAATTGCATTTTACGAAAAATATGATACAATATATTTGAAATCTTATAAGGAGGTGTTCCCCCTATGGCATACATTATTAACGATGAGTGCATCATGTGCGGTGCTTGTGCTGATGCTTGTCCTGTTTCAGCTATCTCTGAGGGTGACGGCAAGTATGTTATCGACGCTGATACTTGTGTTGATTGCGGTTCTTGTGCTGATACATGCCCTGTTGGTGCTCCACAGGAAGGTTAATCTAAGAATTAATCAAAACCAAACGGCAAGAGTTTTTTAAGCTCTTGCCGTTTTAGTTTTAGTTTATATTTATAACAATAAGTTTTACGCTAATAATAACTAAATAAAACTCGCTTATTTTTTACCAAAGCTCAATTATCAAGTGTTTGTACAGTACATATTATAATAAACACTATTTAAAAACAAAAAATCCTTTTCCTAAAATCTGTAACACATTTTTATATTTGAAATATAATGTAGTGTAAGGGAAAGGAGGCAAAAACTTATGTGTAACTTTTTTGGTAACGGTAGCAACAACTGCTCTTGGATAATCATTCTTATCCTTATCTTCTGCTGCTGCGGTAACGGTAACGACAACAACAGCTGCGGTTGCGGCTGCTAAGCAAATGTAGTTTAATATTATAAGCTAAGTTAAAATTATGTAGCTTTCTATAAAGTTAAAAAGCAGGCAACTCCTATGTGGGGGTTGCCTGCAAATTTTATGTTTATTAATTGCCGATTTTTAATGTATATGCTATAAGGTCTAATGCCTTTTCAGCATACTCACGAGTATCCTGTCCACAGTGAGTAGGAACTCTTAACAGTAGCATAGTATAATTGCCTTGTTGTTTTTCCGCTTCATCAAAATAAAACTTGTACATAATACAATGATAATTTCTTTCGGGAATATCACGAAATTTCTCACTTCTGAATTTGTACACATACTTCTTTTCTATTAAAGAATGTCCCACAACATCGTACTCTAAAACATTTGTGGCACCACGAAAACGACCGTTAGGAAGCTCATCTTGACCTATAGCAATAGCAGGCATAGAATCATAAATACTATCATCAAATACATCATTTCCATAATCTGACATTACTAAATAAATTGGAATTTCAGCGGCACCGCAATCACTTAAAAAGAAATTCGGAGACATTTCAAATGATACTTCCACTTCGCCGTCTTTAGAAATAGAATACAACTCTTCCTTGTGAATTTCACCGCTGATATCAGGTCTATTGATTTCTGTTGTACCCATAAACTGCGGTGCTGTATTATCTGCGTTTGAAGCTGAAGTAGTAGTTGTTGCTGTTGAAGAAGGCTTATTATCGTCATTAAAAATAATATCCTTTGCTTCGTTAATCATCTCGTTTGCTACCTTTTTAACAGTAGATTTTAATAGAGAATCAAAAAATCCCATAATCTAAATTCCTTTCATATACACTTTTATTAACCAAATTCCCCACTTGTTATTACAGATAACCATTCTGTAAATAACAAGTGGGGCTTTTAACTATTTTATAATCAATTAGCCAAGAGTATCTATTTGACCTGCGATATATCTCATAATAGTAGTAACATCCTGTACTAATACAGCACCATCGCCGTCAGCATCTGCCGCTGCAAGCTGATTTTCGTCAAGAACTTCAACCTCAGCTAATGCTCTTTGGAGAAGAGTTGCATCCTGAATTTTAACAATGCCGTCACCGTCTACATCGCCAATAACAATCTGTGGAACAGGATTATATTCTTCATACAACTGACTGCTGAGCCATGCCGCACGGCTGAGCATCCAATCAACGCAGTAATTATACATACCGTCAAAATTATTTTCATACTTTGTAGCAGTATCGCTTACTGTATATTTTCCGCTATTCATATTAAAGCTTGCTTTATTAAGCTTTGAATGGTCAGCAATCCACTTACCTGTGTTAAGCAACCAACCGCTCTGATAGTTCATTTCGGCACTACCCTTGATGTAATTGTAGTATGTATCTACACCATACATCTCGTCAGTGTCCTTATTATTTGCAAAGTCATTGATTGCAGGAACAAATTCTGTAAACCAAACTTCAGGAGCTAAGGCTTGAATCTTTTCATTACGAGCAATATAGTTCATAATATTTGATGTTGACTTTTTATTGCTTGATTTACCCTTATACTTGCACCACCAACCTGTGTACTCGGTATAATCATCAACACCCATATCTTTAAGGTCGTACTCTACACCATTTGCATTACCAAGAGAGTTGTCAAAGTCCCATACAGGAGAAGCGTAGAATTTATACTTACCCTCAGAATCTTGCTTATATGTAAAGAAAAGACTTGAAACGCCT
This sequence comes from Ruminococcus sp., assembly GCA_036310085.1. GTDB lineage: Bacteria > Bacillota > Clostridia > Oscillospirales > Acutalibacteraceae > Ruminococcoides. The sequence continues at coordinate 3,145 of JAXJSN010000069.1, read as the reverse complement.
GAATCCCAGTTTTTACCAAGTTCATTAATAAAATACATTTTTACAAGTGAATCAACATCAGCGTAATCAGAAACTTCCTTTGTACTGCTCTTAACTGCACTGAAAAATGCATCATATTTAGTCTTTACATACTTTTTAACCTTGCTGTAATTTGGGTCGTCCGCATCAAGCTCAGGTGACTTAATTGTAATTTTGCTACCACTTGATGCCTTGAAATAATAGTCTTCGCCATCCTTTGCACTTGCGTCTACTTCGCAAACAAACGGAAAATCTTCCTTTACAGTTCCGTCCTCATTGAGATAATCATCTTCGGAAAAATCAGGAATAAGGGTATTCTTACCGGTTTCAACCTTTTCTGTCATCTGGTATGAACCCCAATAAAAACCATTTACATAAAAATCTACATAACGAGAATCTGATGCATAAGGCATTCCTACTGCATCGGAAAGGTCATATAAAAATCTGTTTCTTGAAAGTGAATCATCCTGATAATTTGCAAGGATTGAATACTTTTTGCCCTTTGCCATACCTGCAATAGAAACATTTTCATCGTATGTAATATTGTAAGCCTTTTTCGGCTTATCCCAAGTTGTGTTACCTCTACCCTTTATTTTTTTAACCTTAGTATTGTCAATGTTACCGTCTTCATCAACAATAGCACCGCTTGCCTTGGCACTACGGCTCTTATCATTATTAAGATAATCCATAAGGTCGGTACCGTTACCATCAGCATCGCTATTATTGATATAGATAGCCGCCTCTGCATTGGATTTCATAATTTTTAATGTGTATGTTTTGCCGTCTGCACTTACTTTGTATGAATCCTCTGTAAGTGAAACTGTTGCGGTTTCGCCTGAGTCAATTGTTACACCATTGAGTGTAACAGACTTAGAAAAAGCATTATAAACATCTAGGCTTTCTCTCTGTGCTGATGTTGGCAAAAAGAAATACTTAACATCAGATTTAATTGTCTGAAAATCCTCGTCATGCTCACTTTGCCAAGCCTGCCAAGCTTCTGTATCCGCCGAACCTGAAACAGCGTGAACATATAACGCTTTGTCTAGGTCAAAGGAAATTTCTTCATTGTCTGCCGCATTTACCGTAAGCATAAAAGTAAATGATGACATTACAGTCATTGCCGACAATGCAACTGCAATAAATTTTTTCATTATTTTCAACTCCTAAATAAAATGTATAATATTTAAATCCAATAAATTCTTAAAAATAATATGTTAATCGGATTTTTTCTGCTTAAAAACATTATCATAAAACAGTCAACAGCTACTCACGCAACTTTCACCAAAAATGAAAGTATTATACATATATATTGTAGCATTTCTACATACAAATAACAAGTAGTTATTTTATTTTCTATGAGCGTTTTTATGCAAAAAAGCTTTATTTTTTTTAATTAGTTTGATATAATATTAGTAATCAAGCAAAAGGAAGTGGCAAAATGCAAAATAAATCATTTTCAAAAAGAATTGTATCTGCATCAGTTGCAATGCTAATTGTTATTTCAACAGCAGCAGCCAGCATAATGAGTGGCTGTGGTTCCAATGATAATAACAATGCTACACAAGCTGTAAGCTCTACTATAACAGAAACAAACCCAAGTATAAAAGAACCTACTCAGATAACAAATGAAGATAACGAATCATCAACTATTGAAAAATCCGAATCTGAGGTTGAAAGCTCTAATACAGATAAAGCAGAGTCTAAGGTTGAAAGCTCAAACACTGAGTCTAAGATTGAAAACTCTAAGACTGAATCTTCTAAAGCACAGTCAAACAGTTCATCTAAAAATGATACACCATCTTCAAACACAAGCTCATCTTCAAAGAATGAGGATAATTCCAACAGCGGTAACGCAAACAATGGTGTGGCAACTATCAACGGCAAAAAATACAAGGTTGGCGACACTGTAACAGCTACCTATACACTTAAATGTCCGGAAGTTCTTGTAAACTTTCAGGGAACAGTTAAATATGACACTGCAATTTTAAAAGCTACTAATGCAAAGCTTTCAAGCCCTGCAAATGCAAGCTCTATTTGTAGCTACAAAAGCACCGGTAAAATTTTATTTAACGGTTCTGAAATCAGCGAAGGCTATGACTACACTACCGAAGGTAAATTTCTTACCGTAACATACAAGGTTGTAGGCTCAGGAAAAACAACTCCAACTATGCTTTGGGAGGTTGCTACCGGTTTTGATATGAAAACAAATACTCCATTTGCTGAAAATAACAAGCCTATAAACGGATTAAAAATTAATGAAATTTATAGATAATGTTTTCTTATAAACATTGCAACCCCAAAAAAGTCCTATCTGATTTAATATCAGATAGGACTTTTAGTTTTATGAGTTTATACTAAACTCAAAGTATTTAGTTATCTTCTGCAAGATAGCTCTGTAAGAAAGTAATATCATCTATATTAAAATTACCATCATAATTAAGGTCACCAAAGCCCTCATAATCAGGCATTTCAATTTCTTCTGCAAGAACTCTCTGTGCATAAGTTACATCGTTAATATTTACTAAACCGTCTTCGTTAAGGTCATATTCCCAATTCACATAGTCAAACTTATCAATGTTCCAAATCTGTGTACCATAGAATGGGTTTGCTGTACCAAGTGAAAGACCACTGTTGTTTACTGCAAATACACGACCGCCGTGGTTGTATGGATCGCCTAAACCGTCAGTTGTAATTGTTTCAACATTCATATCTTCGTCAAGCACATAAAGGTCAAAGCCTCTGTCTGCTCTGCTGAGATAATAACCACACTTTAAGAATGACTTAATATTAGCAATTTTCTGAGATGAAACAATAGATGCAAATTCAGCCTTGATTGTTTCAGGGAGCTGAGTCATAATGGAAGTAAACTCGTCATTAGCTTCTTCAAGCTGAGTTAAAAACTCTTCGCTTACCTGCTCATCAAGCATACCTTCAAGACTTGCAAGTAACTCATTTACATCAAATGCATCTTCGATTACATCATCATTTACATTATCAAAATTAGAATCATCGTTTGCAAAGCTTACAGCACTCTTTTTCTGCTTATTTGTAAGGCTTGATGAAACCTCAACTTCTTCCTCAGGCTGCTCTTTCTTGCTCCTTGCAATTTTAAGAAGCTCTTTAATAT
>JAXJSN010000068.1:0-2829 GCA_036310085.1 Ruminococcus sp. | reverse complement strand
TGATGCTCTTGCAAATAAAATATCAGGTTTAAGAATTTTTACTGATGAAAATGATAAGATGAATTTATCGCTTTCTGATGTAAATGGCAGTGCACTTGTAATTTCAAATTTCACGCTCTGTGCTGACTGCTCACACGGCAGACGACCGAATTTTATGGCAGCTGCAAGACCTGATGTGGCAGAGCCGTTGTACGAATATTTTTGTTCAAAGCTGCTTGAAAACGGAGTAACAACTGTTGAAAAAGGCATTTTCGGTGCAGATATGCAGGTATGCCTTGTAAATGACGGTCCTGTTACTATCGAAATAGATACTAAGGATTTGAAAATATGATAAAAGTAAAAATATATAATGTTACCCGACTTGCAACTAATTGCTGTTATCTTATAGATGAAGAAACAGGCAAATCGGCAGTGGTTGACCCCGGAGATAAGTCCGATGAGCTTATAAATCAAATTAAGCTTGATGGTGGTAAGCTAGAATATGTTATGCTTACACATGGTCATTATGACCATATAGGCTACGCAAAACAGCTTGCAGAAATGTTTGAAGCTAAAATTGTGACGGGTAGGGAAAATAATCAGTTTTTAAGTGATCCTACACTTAATTACAGCGTTTTCCATAATATAAATTTGCCCGAGTTCTCTGCCGATATTCTCCTTGAGGACGGACATGAGATTATGCTTGGCAACTCAAAAATAAAATATATTTATACACCGGGCCATACAATTGGTTGTGGTGGATATATTTTTGATGATGTTTATATTTGCGGTGATACACTTTTTTGCGAATCTTACGGAAGAACTGATTTGCCAACTGGCGATATGGATACATTGATCAAGACCTTTGAAAAAATTAGGGCAATTGATAAAGATTATACAGTTATCCCCGGCCACGGCAGCTTTACTACACTTAGTCACGAGAAGAAATACAATCCGCTTATGAGAAGAGTATAAAATGAATTTATATGTTAAAAATCACAGCTTTCATTTTGAGTTAGAAAATCTAACAAGACTTTTCTTTCCAAATGAAAAGATTACTGTTTTAAAAACTTTTGAAACAATTGAAAAACCTTTTATTTACACCGAGGTTGCCGATGATGTAAAAATAGAAGTTTGTATAGGTGACTTTTGCGAAAGTAAACAATCGCCAAAGGCTGATAATGACGATGATAATGAATTAATCGCCGCTCAGCTTTTATATAAAATTCTTTGCACTTTTACATCTATTACACAGCCTTGGGGAGTATTAACAGGAGTTCGTCCTGTAAAGCTTTTAAGACGAATTTCCGAAGAAATAGGCGATGTTGAGGCTGAGCAGAAATTTTTGAATGATTTTTATGTTAGTCCCGAAAAATTAAGGCTTGCTCGAGATACCGAGATTAATGAAAAGAAAATTCTTGATATTTCAAAGCCGGAGTCGTTTAGTTTGTATGTCGGAATACCTTTTTGTCCGTCAAGATGCAGTTATTGTTCATTTGTAATGTCATCTATAGAGAGAGCCCAAAAGCTGATTGAGCCTTATGTTGAGTTGCTTTGTGAGGAAATTCGCAAGACAGCCGAAATTACAAATTCGCTAGGCTTAAGGCTTGAAACAGTTTATTTTGGTGGCGGCACACCAACAACTCTTAATGCTCAGCAGCTTAACAAGGTGTTGTCAACTGTAAACAGATGTTTTGATATGAGTACTTGTCGAGAATTTACTGTAGAGGGAGGAAGACCCGATACAATTGATTCTGAACGCTTATTTGCTTTAAAAGAAAATAATGTTGACAGAATCAGTATAAATCCTCAGACTACAAATGATGAAATTCTCAAAATTATTGGCAGAAAGCATACTGCACAGCAGTTTTTTGATGCCTTTGAGCTAGCAAGAAAATGCGGTTTTTCAAATATAAATACAGACCTTATTGCAGGCTTGCCAACAGATACATTCGATAGCTTTAAAAAATCTCTTGATGATGTTAGAGGACTTGGAGCCGAATGTATTACGGTACATACTTTGTGTATGAAAAGAGCATCAACCTTGAGTATTACAGGCACTCCTCTTGACACTAAGAATGCAACTGAAACTCGCAGGATGCTTGATTATACTCAAAATATTTTAACTGCAGAGGAATATATTCCTTACTATATGTATCGCCAATCCAGAATGGTAGGCAATCTTGAAAATGTTGGTTGGTCAAAAAGAGGGTTTGAAAGTCTTTATAATGTTTATGTTATGGACGAAACCCATACTATAATTGCCTGTGGTTCAGGCGGCGTTACAAAGCTTAAAAGATATGGTACAGATTATTTGGAACGAATATTTAATTTCAAATATCCGTATGAATATATTGATAGATTTGAAGAAATCATCAGCAGAAAAAATGCTATAACCGATTTTTACAGGTTATAGTAAGTTAATATTGAGTATTTAATTAACTTTTAAATAAAAAATATTTAATGAAAGGCTGGTATCATTATGGGAAAATTTGAAGAAATTTTTGATGATGTTGTTGTTAATGCCAAGGCTGCGGCTTCAGCTGTATCAAAAAAAGCTAGTGAGGTTTGTGACAGTTCAAAGCAGAAAATCACAGCAGCAGAAATCCGTAGTGAAATTAATAAAAAGCTTCGTGATTTAGGTGCACTTACTTATAAGTCACAGATACACGGTATGGATTTATCTTCTGAAATCAACAGATTAGTTTTTGAAATCAGTGAGCTTAAAGATAATCTTAACGCTGTAAATGAGCACATTGCGGCTTCAAAAAATATGAAAAAATGTCCGCAGTGTGATGGTGAAATTCCAAAAGTTTCAAATTATTGCAACCTTTGCGGTGCTAAGGTTGG
>JAXJSN010000067.1:0-3781 GCA_036310085.1 Ruminococcus sp. | reverse complement strand
TTAAACTATTTTTTTACGATTACAATAGGTTGATAAAATCCTGTTTCTTCAGGGAATTTCCAAAGAACCTCTTTGCAACCGACTTGATAAAACAGCTTAGTTAATTCATCTCTGCGAGTTGCTCTGTACTCACACTCAAATTTACTGATTTTTAAATCTTCATTATCTTCAATAATATATTGAGTAAGCTTGTAGCAATCTTCATTCCAATCCCAAGTCTGAAAAGACACTCGTTGACCGGTAACGGTTTTATGTATATATGGTGCGGAATACGGTGGCTTATCTTTAAGCAAAGCATCATAATCTCTGATACTTGCAATAAAAATACCGTTGTTATTAATTTGATTCACAATACTGTTAATTGCCTTTTCAAGTTCTGTGGCAGAAAGCATATGAGGGAGTGCGTTATCCATAGCTATAATAATATCAAACTGGTCTGAAAATGTGTTTGATAAACAACGAAAATCTGCATTTGTAAAATTAATCTTTACGGTAGCTTTTTCGGCTCTCACTTTTGCTTGGGCAATTTCTCCCTCGCTTATATCGGAAGCGGTTATATTGTATCCTAACAAAGCTAACCCTATTGCTTGTGTTCCTATTCCGCAAGCACAGTCAAGAATATTAGCTGTTTTGTCAAATCCGTTATCGGTGAAAAGCTTGTTTAAAATTGTTGCTTGTTCTTTAGTTGCTGATTCCCAATCGAAAAATAGTTTATCATATTGCGATGCCAAGTTATTATAAAAATCTTGTATAATATTCAAACTATATTCCTCCGTGGATATTATTTATTAATCCAAGTCTTAGCCCAATTAAACAAGGTTGCAGACATTTCCCAAAAATCTACTGCATCGCCGTTTTTTAATTGCAAAAAGTTATTTATAATTGCTTTTTCATCGCTTGAAACAATATCAAGTAAATCGCTTTGACGACTTATATATTTACCTGTTTGTTTATAGCAAATGGCCTGTACAACAAAAGAAGCGGATTTGTATAATCCTTTTAAAATATCCTCGCTTTTTTCGTGTAGCATATTGTGTACACAACCGTGGAAAATATTGCAAGCACCAATTTTTATGGCTCTGTCAACAGCGGCATCATCAAGCATTGTAAGAAGTGGAACAAGGCTGCCTTTTATCGGTTTGGTGTCGTAATAAAACTGAAAAAAGTCCGAAGGTTCCCAATTTAAAATATCTTCTTTATCTGAAAGAAAACCGCAAATTAATCCCCTATCAGGCAGGGTATCGAGTATTTCATTATAGCTTTGAATATCAAAGGCTGTTAGCTCATCAAGTATTACAACAAGGTCAATATCACTATTTTCATTAGCTTCACCACGGGCGTAGCTTCCTTGTAAACCAACAAACCATACACGCTCTGCAAAGGTATTATCTAGTGCCTGTAAAAAATCATTCATCCAACTATTAATATCTATCATTTTGTTCACCTTTATTTATATTTGTAAAATTAAAGGCACTGCAAATATACAGCACCTTAATTTTAAGTGTTATTTATGAGAATTTCTGTTATATATAAGCATTAAACCTTTTAACAAAAGGTCATCATCTACTATAATTTCGCTTTTGCACAAAGGAGCAACTGTTCCTGATAATCCTCCCGTTGCTACAACTGTACATTTCTCGCCAAGCTCCTCTTCAATTCTGCTTACGATTCCGTCAATACTGCAAGCATTTGAATAGAGTATGCCGCTTTTTAAACAATCGACAGTGTTTGTTCCGATAAGTTTTTTAGGTTTTTCAAATGCAATTTTAGGTAATTGCGAGGTTCTGTTTACAAGTGCTTCAGTTGAAACAGCCATACCGGTAGTAATAAGACCTCCAAGGTAATTGCATTTTTTATCAATAACCGAAAATGTGGTAGCGGTACCCATATCAATTATAATCAAAGGTACGGGATATTCCTTAATTCCTGCAACTGCATCAACAACAAGGTCACTGCCCAACTGAGCCGGATTATCAATCATAATACTTAGACCTGTTTTTATTCCCGGACCTACAACAAGAGGAGTTACACCACAGTATTTTTCAATTGCTCTTTTAAAAGTATTTGTAACCGATGGAACAACAGACGATACAATAGCTCCGGTTATAACATCAGGCTTTATATCGTACATATCTAATGCAGTTTTAATTGTTACAGCATACTCAAGGTCGGTTGCGATTTGGTTAGTTGAAACTCTTTCTCTAAATAAAATATTGTTTCCGTCAAAGCAACCCATTACAATATTGGAATTACCTATATCTATTGCTAAAATCATCTGTTTTCCTCCTATCGTAATTACTTTTCTTTAATTAATTTTGATTTTAATAAAACTGTTGCAACTGCTGAGGCAATCAAAGCGGCAACTATAGCCTCGATAGTTCCGTTGATACCTACTACAGAAAGTATTATTCCAAGAACAGCCTCAAAAGCAATACTTTTTGCCTCGGCATACTGCTGACCAAAAAATAGGTAAATCATTCCCATTACAAGAATTGTATTTGTCATAGAACCTACTACACCTGAAAGCAGTAAAGAAAGCTTTCTTGTTTTATCCTTATTTTTTGCTTTGCTCTGAATAGCCTTGTAAATAAAATAAGGAAGCACACCACAAAGTATTCTTGGAACAAAGCATACAATAAGTGCAAGAGGACTTCCGCCAACGCCATCGCCAACCTCAATAAAAGGGGAGAAGCAGAAAGAGGTAATTCCCGGTTGCATTGTGTTGTTAATAAGACTTGTAAGCCCAAAAATACCGCCTAAAAATCCGCCTGCTTTAGGGCCCAGTAAAATTGAGCCGATAATTACAGGTATATGTACCGTTGTGGCTTGAATAGCCAATATTGGTATTTTGATGTAGCCAATATTCGGCACAAAAGCAAGCAACAAAATAAGTGCGGTAAAAAGTGCAAGCTGTGCCATTTGCAATGTTTTTGTTTGTTTCATACAACAAACCTCCTTAGTTACTATTCCTCGATTGAGGATACAATACTTATGCAAGCAATTACTTTAGTTATGCTGTCAGTCTCTATACAGATGCCTGCAAATGCACAATTTCATCAAATTGCTTACTAACGATATTATAACATTGTTTTTTCTAAATTTCCATAGATTTATAACAATATGTATGATATAATTAAAAAAATTAATTTAATTACTAAGGAGATGCTCTATGTTATCAGGAAAAACAGCTGTACTTGCAGTAACAGGAAGCATTGCGGCATATAAAATCCCTAATCTTGCACGAATGTTAAAAAAGCTTGGCTGTAATGTGCAGGTGCTTATGACAGAAAATGCAACACAGTTTATTAATCCAATTACTTTTGAGTCACTTACCGGTAACAAATGCCTTATTGATACATTCGACAGAAATTTTCAGTATAGTGTAGAACATGTAGCGTTAGCAAAGCAAGCTGATGTTGTAATGGTTGCTCCGGCATCGGCAAATGTAATAGGAAAAATTGCTAACGGTCTTGCTGATGATATGCTCACAACAACAATAATGGCTTGTCCGTGTAAAAAGATTATTTCTCCTGCAATGAATCATAATATGTACCATAATCCGATTGTTCAGGATAATATCAATAAGCTTAAAGCCTTTGATTACGAAATCGTTGAGCCTGACAGTGGTATGCTTGCAAACGGTGATCAGGGTGACGGAAGAATGCCCGAGGAAAGCGTATTGTTACAATACATCCTTAAAGAAATTGCTTTTGAAAAGGATTTGAGCAACAAAAAAATTCTTGTTACCGCAGGGGCTACAAGAGAGCCAATTGACCCTGTA
>JAXJSN010000066.1:0-4137 GCA_036310085.1 Ruminococcus sp. | reverse complement strand
TGATGAACCGAAAACTGTCGCACCGGTATTTTCTCGCCCTGCAAAGCCTGATTATGTGTATACAGCTCAAAGGCTTGCTGTTGACGAAGAACTTAAAATACTTGTAGAAGAAGTTCAGATTGCACTTGGTAAAACTTTGTCTAATTCCGATATTTCTTCTTTGCTTATGTTAAAGGATACTTGCGGTTTGCCGCTTGATGTTATCTTAATGCTTGTACAGTATTGCGTAAGTATCGAGAAGGGAAATATCCGTAGTATTGAGAAAATTGGTGTCAGATGGGCAGATGAGGGTATTTATACTCTTGAAGCCGCAGATAACAAAATTATGCAGACAAGAGAAACAAGCAAAAACTTTTCTATAATTTCATCTGTTTTCGGCTTGAAAAATGTGGGTTCACCAACTAAAAAACAGCTCGATTTTGGAGATAAGTGGGTAGGGGAATGGAAGTTCTCTCCTGAAATGCTAAGAGAAGCTTATGAACGCTGTGTTGATGCAAAAGGTACAATGAAGTTTACCTATATTGACGGAATTTTAAAGCGTTGGTATGCTAACAATATACGCAATAAAGAGGATTTAGCTAATTTTGAGAAGAATCCAAAAGCCGAGGGCAAGCGTGGCACTTCTTATGATATTGATGAACTTGAAAAGATTGATATGCTTGATGATTATTAAGGCAGGTTGACAAAATGGGATACAGTAAAAGTGTATACAGAACAGCTAAGGAAAGATTGTTTGAAAGAAGACTCTCTGCTCAGCGTAATGCTGACCAAATAAGATTTATGATTTACAGACAGCTTCCAAGAGCCCAACAGCTTGAAAAAATGATTTCTGAGTCCGGTATTCAAGCGGCAAGAGCCGTAGTGCGTGGTGAAAATGTTGTTTTAGAAATGGAAAAGCTTCGTGACAAAAACCTTGCTATGCAAAAGGAGCTTAAAGAACTGCTTGAAAATAATGGATACTCGGAAAATATCTTTGAACCTGAGTATTTTTGTAAAACCTGTAACGATACCGGCTATGTAGAAAAAAACGGTAGAACCTTAATGTGCTCTTGTCTTAAAAATATGCTTGTTTCCTGTGCTTGCGAGGAGCTTAATCGTACTACACCATTGGCTCTTTCAACCTTTGAGTCATTTAACCTTGAATATTACGATAAAGCAGAGGATAAAGCTTTTGGTATGTCGCCATATGTTATGATGACAAAGATATTTAATTATTGCAAAAAGTATGCAGATGAGTTTGCCCCTAATTCTAAAAGTATTCTTATGACTGGAGCAACAGGTTTAGGAAAAACTCATTTGTCGCTTGCAATAGCTAATGAGGTCATCAAAAAAGGTTATGGTGTTATTTATGCATCTGCACCTACTCTTATGGCTAAGCTTGAAAAAATTTATTTTTCCAATATTGAAGATGATTCAACTCTCGATATGCTTTTAGAGTGCGACTTATTAATAATAGATGATTTAGGTACAGAGTTTCACGCTCAATTTTCGGTATCTCAGCTCTATAATATATTTAATTCTCGTATGCTTTCAAATAAACCAATTATAATTAATACAAATCTTTCTATGCGAGAGCTTGAAAAATTTTATACCGAAAGGTTTGTTTCTCGATTAAGTGGCAATGCACAGAAGCTAAGCTTTATGGGAAAAGATATAAGAATACGCAAAAAATGCTAAAACAAGGTGAAGATGCGTAAAATATTGCTCGTAAAATATTTTTTAAAAAATTTTTAAAAAAATTTTAAAAAAGTATTGACTTTTGGCGCTTAATGGTCTATAATAACTATCGTTGCAGGGTTCGGTAACGGTTCGGTAACGAAAAGATTTTGAGGAATAGTGTAACGGTAGCACGACAGACTCTGACTCTGTTTGTTGGGGTTCGAATCCCTATTCCTCAGCCAACAAAAATAGCCCCGATTAAATCGGGGCTGTTTTATTTCGAGGTGTAGCGCAGTTTGGTAGCGCACATCGTTCGGGACGATGGGGTCGCAAGTTCGAATCTTGTCACCTCGACCACTTACGCCGAACTCTTAGGAGTTTGGCGTATTTTTGCTTTATAGCAAATTGATTAGATTCGCTCGAACTTTAAATTATGATGATTTCTACACGAAATGTGTGTAAATTATTTGCTTTTTGTTTTACAAAGATTTGTTTTGTAACGCTAAAATGTTGACGCCTGAATGTTTTTGGGCGTAAAAATATAAATTATATATTATATATTGAAAGGATTTTTATTATGAAAAAGTTATTGTCTTTTGTTATGGTATTTGCTCTATGTGTTACAGCCTTAACAGGTTGTGGGTCTAAAAGCGTTGATCTCAGCGAGGTTATGACTAAAATTAACACTGAGTACGATATTTCAATCAAGCAGCTTTCTTCAACTGAGGATTTAAATAAGTATTATACTATTAACGCAGAAGATGTAAAGCAGTTTGCGGCTGAAATTAACCAGACTGTTAATGCTCCTGTTGAAATCGTTATGATTGAGGCTAAGGATGCAACTGCCGCAGGTAATGTTGAAACAGCTCTTACTAACCGTTATAATGCTATTATTCAGCAGTATTCAGGTTATAGCCCTGAAAACCTTGCAATGGCTCAAAAATGTAAGGTTACAAAGGACGGCAACTTCGTTTCTATGATCGTTGCTGATAAGGCTACTGAAATGCTTGAAATTTATTATGAATATGTAAAATAATTTCGTACTATAAGGGCGGACTTTGTTCGCCCGTTTCTTTTGCAAAAAATCAATATAGGGTGGTGTATTGCGATGTATACAGAAATTCAAAAACAATTTTCACATATGAATTCAATGCAGCAAAAAGCTGTGTTTCAAACTGAAGGTCCTGTGCTTATTCTGGCAGGTGCAGGTTCCGGCAAAACTACCGTTCTTGTTAATAGAATAGCTTATATTTTAAAATCAAATCTTTGTAAGCCGTGGCAGATTTTAGCTATTACTTTTACAAACAAAGCCGCAGGCGAGCTTAAGGAGCGTATCTGTAATACTGTTCCTGAGGGTGGTTCGGATATTTGGGCGGCTACTTTTCACTCAACCTGTGCTAAGATTTTAAGAATTTACGGCGACAGAATAGGTTATTCAAGTCATTTTACAGTTTATGGCACCGATGACCAAAAAAAGCTCCTTAAAGATGTAATGAAACAGCTTAATATTGATGAAAAAATATTGCCGTTAAAGTCTGTAATTTCTGAAATATCCAAAGCTAAGGATAATATGCAGTCACCATCACAAATGCTTAAAGAAGCCGCATACGACAATCGCAGGGCTTCAATAGCAAAGGTGTATGAGCTTTATCAAAAGCGTATGAAATCAGCTGATGCAATGGATTTTGATGATATGCTATTAAATGTTGTCTTGCTTTTTGAAAGTCATCCCGAAGTGCTTGAACATTATCAAAATCAATTTAAATACATAATGGTTGATGAGTATCAGGATACCAATAAAGTTCAGTATAAATTTGTAAGTATGCTTGCTGAAAAGTACGGCAACATCTGCGTTGTAGGTGACGATGACCAGAGTATTTACAAATTTAGAGGTGCAACTATCGAAAATATCCTTTCTTTTGAAAACACCTTTAAAAATGCACAAGTAATCAGACTTGAACAGAATTACCGCAGTACACAGAATATTTTGAATGCGGCAAATGAGGTTATTTCAAACAATACAATGCGAAAGGGTAAAACTCTTTGGACTGAAAACGGCGAGGGCGATAAAATAGTTCTTCATACTTGCGATTCAGAGCGTGACGAAGCCTCTTATATTGCTCAAACTATTTTAGATGGTGTAGCTGACGGCAGAAAATATTCTGATTTTGCAGTTTTGTATCGTATGAATGCTCAGTCAAACGCAATTGAGCAGGCTCTTTCACGAAGTGGTGTGCCGCATAGAGAATTATTGGTGGTCACAGATTCTACGATCGTGAAGAAATCCGAGATATGGTTGCTTATTTGCAGGTAATTAATAATCCGAATGATGATGTTAGAATCAGCAGAATAATAAATGTCCCTAAGCGTGGAATCGGTGCAACAACACTACAACACGCCGCTGATATTGCAGCAGGCTTAGGAGAGAGTGTTTATTCAATTATTAAGGATGCAGACAGCTATCCTCAGCTTTCAAGA
>JAXJSN010000065.1:0-2256 GCA_036310085.1 Ruminococcus sp. | reverse complement strand
ATATTATTTTTATATTTGGTTTTTAATATTTGTTTATATTGATATGTGAAATGCTCTGCAAGTGTCTGCAGCTAAGCTAAAAACCACTGCTTGTGTGCTTCAAAGAATGGCGTTGAAAATTCTGATCGGTTAAATCTCAAGGTCGCCAACTTGGGCTAGAGTCAAAAGATTATGTTAAATATATTAATCATTAACTTTATATGCACATAAATCATTAATACAATGTTGTGGATAAATACATATTAACTAATAAAAAAATTGGAGCAAAAATATGAAATACAAAAAGATAATGTTGTTGACGATATTTTTTGTAAGTCTATTGGCCGTTTCAACAGTAAGCGCAGCCGACAATACTACTGAGGATGCTGTTTTTGTCGAAGATGCAATCGATGATGCCGTCAGCGCTGATAGCTTAAAGAGTGTTGTCAATGATGATAAATTGGATGAAATGTCTTGTTCGAGTGAAGATAACTCTGTATTGTCTTTGAATCAGGAAGATGATATTTTAACTTCTTCTCCACCATATAATAAATATTCAGTAAGTGTTAGTGATGTTACAATGAATTACGGATCTTCTGCCAATGTTGTAGTGAAGATTAATACGCCTGCTTCAGGCTATTCTTATAAATATGATTTTAATTTGAATATTTATGACTCAAATAATAAACAGGTAGTAAGTAAGAATTATTATGGTTCTTCTTCTAGTATAACTCATAGTTTGGGTGCCAATTCTTTAAGTCCTGGAAAATATACCATTAAAATTATAAACTATGCAGATGATAAAGTGATGGATACTGCAACATTGACTGTCAATAATTTCGTTATCCAATTTCATGAAGTGACAGGAGGTTGTACGGATAATGTCAAATACACTGTTCGTGTAAGCAATAACAGTAATTATGGTCCCGGATTGGCAGTAACATTTACATGCAATGGCAAACAGTACACTGTCTACACAGATAATCAGGGATATGCTACTTTGAAAGTACATTTAAAAGCTGGGAAATATGATATAACTTCCAAATGCATGGGCAGTTCATATAAGAGTACAATTACAGTCTATCAGCTTTATGTGAAAAATGACTATAAGAATATGTACGTTAAATCCCTAACAGGTTACTACAAGGGTAAAAATAACATTAAATATGGATGGAATGGTTATTTTGAAGGCTATTTCAAAATATACAAGGGAAAGTCAGTTGTATATGAAACAAAAGTGGATACAACAGAACTTGTTTCAGACTATAAATCCTATGACGATCATGATTACACCTATAAAGGTTCTGCAATAAGTGGGGCCGGAACATATAAGGCCGTAATCACTGACGTAAACGGCAAAGTATTGTCCAAGGCCACCATAAAAATCAACAAGGCACCAACCCGCGTAAAATCCAAGAATTTCGTATCAAGAATTGGTGCAAAGAAAAGCATTAAGGCATATGTTTATGACAAGTCAAATTCCAAAAAAGGCATCGGCGGAACCGCCAAGTTCAAAATCAATGGAAAAACATATACTGTCAAAGTCAAAAACGGTGCGGCCACTCTCAAAAAGGTTATTCTTCCTTTGAAATCCAAAACATATAAATTTAAAGTTACATTTTCAGGGGACAAAAACCATAAGGCTTCTTCTGCAGTCTTCAAGTTCAGATTGAGCAAATCAAAGGTTTTTATTCTTAAAAAGGACAGGACTCTAAAGGTTGGTAAATATGTCATAAAGCTTTCACCGGCCCAGTACAAGTCATTGGTTAAGGCATTCAAAAAAGGAAAAACCAAATTGCTTAAAAAGAATACGAACTATAAGCATAATGTTAAAAAATCCTACCAAAAACCAGTTAAAAAATATAAGACAACCAGGGCTGTCAAGACCCTGCGTTATGCATCATACCTGCCGATGATTAGGGAAATGCGTTCCAACGGCTGGTCAAAAGTGTCTGAATACACATACACCAAGGCAAATCCTTACAATAAATATGGAATCGGATTGAGTGCCTATACATATGCGGTATGCAAATGGGTAAAGGTATCATACAAGACTGCATATAAAACAAAAGCTTATCCTGTAAAGGCTGCAATACGCACTCAGGGTTCTTATTCATTACCTGTTGTAAAGATTTATTCTCATGGTTCAACTCTGAAAACAGGATATGTGGCAATTGCATAGTTAATCTGGATGTGATTGTGTGATTTACATTTAAATCATGCATTATCACAATTATTTTTTTAAGGGTTTTGTCAGTAAATCCTTTATTTTTCTTT
>JAXJSN010000064.1:0-6285 GCA_036310085.1 Ruminococcus sp. | reverse complement strand
TTTTTAACTTTTTTAAAAGTTTTTTCGTGGTTTTCATTCTTTCTTCGCTCTCTTGCGACAGCTTTGCTATTATAACAGATACTTTTTCATTTTGCAACCCCTTTTTTGAAATTTTTTTAATTTTTTTAAAACTTTTTTTACTATTGTATTTTTACTCTTTATATTATAAAATATTACTATACTAACAAATGGAGGTATTTATGAATACTTATCAATATTTTAACCCTTATTATCGTAATACACAGATATTACACGGTTTCTTTTCCAAACCAATTGTTTTAATACTTGCAATTTGCTTTGCACTACAACCGATTATAACCTTACTCTCCGGCACTATACCTACCGCTGCTACGGTTCTATGTGCTATTGCTTTTTTCATTCTCTATTTTAAAAGTAAGAAACCAAGTCCGGCTTCATCACTTACTCCTGCTTTTACTTTGCTTTCAGTATACTCAATTTTGCTGATAGTTTCCTCTGGTTTTCTTATTTTGTCCGGACTTTTTTTATTCCTCATAGGTTCAATAACTATGCACCTGAATGTATTCGCTCAATTGTCTTTAATGATTTTACCTTCAGGTATTTCTGATTTGCTTTGCGGTATTGGCTTGTTGCTTCTTACTTCTTCTTTCAAAAAAAGTATAACTTCAATTTACTTATACAAAAAGGGTGCATTACTAACTTCTATTTCTCACTTTATATCAACTGTTATTTCTATTGTTGTTATTATATTCAGCTCTTCATTCCTTACATCTATTTCAAAAAGCCTTAAAACTCTTTTTGAATATTATGGCACCCCCGAAGATTCCGCAATGCTTATTTCTATTTTAGAAACCCCTAAAACCCCATTTACTTATATTACCTCAATTTTATCAATCGTTTCACTTATCGCTATCGGCGTATTCGCTTTAATGTATCATAATTACATTAAGAAAATTTCCGAAACTATTACATATCAGCCTCAGGGATTTATTCCAAATCCTCAGCAGTCCTCACCAGTTATGCAACAACCGACTCAACCTTTTGACAACAATACTCCTATCAACATTAACGGTCCTGTAAACTTTGAACCTCAGCCAGTATTCAGCATTGATGAGGATGCTCCGGAACCAATTATGCAACCGCTAAACAACAAGCCTATACAAAAACCTTTATGTCCTAACTGTTCAAGTCCACTTGAACCAAATATGAAATTCTGCGGCAAATGCGGAACTAAGCTATAATATAACACAAAAGGGAACGACATCTGTCGTTCCCTTTATTTTTTGCTTTTAAAATGGGGCTGTCTGCACAAAAGCGTGCGAGGCACCAGATTTTTTATCCTGTTATTTTACTGTGCGTAAAATCCCTTAAACTTTTCGATAACCTCTTCACGAGCTTTGTAATTAGCCGCTTCAGTATCAGGATTATCCTTCTTAATACTGTTATCAGTATAAATCATAAGATACTTTTCGTTATCTGACATATAAGCAGTTACAGAAGGGAGATCAAGAATTGTAAACTTGCCATCCTTCTTCACTGAATCAATGATTGATTTTGCAGTATCGTCAAGATTGCTTGTATTATAAACATAAAGCTCTATTGTTAGATTTTTATTAACAGCGTACTTTCTGCCCTCTTTAGCTCCGATTAAGGACGCATCCATCTTTGTATAGTTATTTTCCTTATGCTGGATATATCCAAGCTCGTTGAAATATTTACAAAGACCCTCGAGAGTATCCTCGTAATCTGCATAATTAATATTTTCTTTTTCTTCAGCATGCTCAACAGTTGTTGCAGATGTTTCAGATTGAGCTTTGCTTTCCTCAAGCGGGTCGGAATATCCGCAACCAGCCGCAGTTAAAGTAATAAGAGCCGCACAAAGAATTGCAGCAAATAATTTTTTCATATACTTATTCCTCTTTCGACAATAATATATTAAAGTACATTATACCTCACTTTTATAAATAAATCAATATTTTTATTTCGAGTAGATAGCAACATATTTATTAAGCCTTATCATCCCGAGGCTAACCATATACTCTTCATTGCTTTGCATTTATTTCGAGTAGATAGCAAAATATAATATCTATTATTACAAAATCAGCTTATTATTTTTTACAAAGCAAAAGAGACGGATTTTACTCCGCCTCTTTCCATTCATTTATATAAAACACTACAGTCTTTTAAAGAACATATACATTTACATTTCTTCTGCCGAAGTTAACGCACTCGTTATATGTGTTGTAATATAAATCTACAAGTGCAGTGCCTGCAAAGAGTGCACCACCTGTATCAACTGCGGTTGCATAACCATATACAACACTACCATCAGTTGATGTAATATAAAGCTTTGAACCTAAAGGAATAATGCTTGGGTTTACAGCTACACCACCATAGTATGCAGGAACACCTGATGCTGTTAAAGCACCTGCCGGAGCAGTATATGCTGTACCTGAGCCTGTAAGAACACGGCTGTATGAAACCTGATTACCGTACATATCGGTAAAAGTGCCTGCGTTGCCGTTTGATGCAGGAGCCTTAGTGCCTACAAGTACAACCTCGTCAACAGGCTCTTTGATTACCTTAGTTTTGATAACCTTTGATGATGACTTTTTGCCATCAATATATTTGCACTTTCTTGTAACAAGCTTTTCGCCCTTTTTGCCGTAAGACTCAATTTTGCTCTGGCCTATGTTTACCTTTTTGCTGTTTTTTCTTACACTGCCATAACCAATTGACTCTGTTACAGTTTCTTCGCCGTATGTAACACGCTTAATTTTTACCTTAAGTCCTTTGATTACATCGCTGTCTTTTGAAACACTGAGAATATCATCTTTGCTAATATCGTATCCAAGACTGTTAAGTGACTTTACTACATTGCCAGCCGGTGCAATAACCTTTTTGGTTTCGCCGTCAGCAGTTACCTGAATTTCATAACCATTCAGAATTTTAACTGTAAGGTCGCTTTTGATTTCTGACTCTGTTGATGGAACTGAAACCTGACCATCTTCAAGAGTAATATTAGCTCTTTCCAAAACATCAGCAACTGTACCTTTTGCAAGCATAACAGTTTTTGTTTCGTCGCCGTTCTTAATGTTAATTTCGTTTGCTTTGATAATATCAAAGTCCATATTGAGGTTTACACTCTTACCAACAACCATATCGCCGTTTATAAGTTCAAACTCAAAATTACTTTCCTGAGCCGCTGATTTAACCGCATTTGATTTACGGTCAGGCTCAGATTGTGCAGCAGTTGCTGTAAAAAATGAACCAAAAGCGATTGCGGCAGTAAGCACTATCGCACAAGTCGAACGGACTAAATGCTGTTTTTCTGCTTTAATCTCCATTGTAATAACTCCTTTGTCTGCATCGTGCAGTTTTTTGTTTTCATACACCTTTGCGTTGTACTTGCAAGTTTTTTTGCATCACTTTCAACGCTGGGGTCATTATATACTCGTCATTTGAATATGTCAAACAATGCAGGAGTTTATTTTTTGTGCAATATAACGGAAATTACACCGATATTTTCTAATTCAGCATTATTTCTCAGGGTTATTCAATTTATTTTCTTGCAAATTTATATGCAAATTGCAAGAAATTAGCTTGATAACAAAGCAGTTATATTTGTTACATATTTGTAATATTCTTTTTTGATATTTTAACATTTTTAAACAATGACAATATTCGACATTTTTCACCTATATTTACTTTGATTTTAAAGTTATATGATTAATATTTGACAATTTCTTGTAAAGAATTTTATTAAAGAAATTACCTGAATTTACATAAATTTTAAATTATTAAAAATCCTTGTTGTTAATAAATGTTTATAATTATATTGATATATTAAAGCCATTTAATCAGTTTTTATCCGATTACAAAGCCAATAATTTAATTAATATAAGCATTATTAAATTGTGGTTTAGAGGGTGCATGACACACCATTTTTGCAAACAATCGCTTAACAAATACGCTATATATATGTATAAGCAGACAACACCATATATTAAGTAGTATAACCTTATATGTTCTATAAAGCAAAAAACAAAAGGAACAGCAAAACCGTTCCCTTTGTATATACATATATATAGTTATAGTGTTTAATCTGTGTCAAGCTTGAGTACAGCCATAAACGCCTCTTGCGGTACTTCAACAGAACCCAACTGACGCATACGCTTTTTACCCTCTTTCTGTTTTTCAAGAAGCTTTTTCTTTCGGGTAATATCACCGCCGTAACACTTGGCAAGTACATCCTTACGCATAGCCTTAACAGTTTCTCTTGCAATAATCTTTCCGCCGATACAAGCCTGAATAGGCACTTCAAAGAGCTGTCTTGGGATTTTCTCCTTAAGCTTCTCAGCCATTTTTCTGGCTCTGCCGTAAGCCTTTTCAGAGTGAATAATAAATGATAAAGCATCGACAACCTCGCCATTAAGCATAATATCAAGCTTTACAAGGTTACTGTTTACATATTCCTTAATCTCATAGTCAAACGAAGCGTAACCTCTTGTACGAGATTTAAGTGTATCAAAGAAATCGTAAATAATCTCAGCAAGTGGCAATATATAGTGCAGATCAACTCTGTCGGCGTCAATATATTGCATATCTACAAATGTACCTCGTCTGTCCTGACAAAGCTCCATTATATTACCAACATACTCCTTTGGAGTGTAGATATGAGCATTTGTAACAGGCTCCTCAGCAAGCTGAATAAGCGAAGGGTCAGGATAATTTGTAGGGTTGTCAATCATTTCAACTGTACCATCTGTGCGTGTAATTCTATAAATAACGCTTGGTGCAGTTGTAATGAGGTCAAGCTGATATTCACGCTCAAGTCTTTCCTGAATAATTTCCATATGAAGAAGACCGAGAAAACCGCAACGGAAGCCAAAGCCAAGTGCGATTGATGTTTCAGCCTCAAACGAAAGAGCCGCATCGTTAAGCTGAAGCTTTTCGAGGGCATCTTTAAGGTCGCCGTATCTTGCACCATCAACAGGATAAATACCGCAGAAAACCATTGGCTGTGCTTCACGATAACCCGGCAACGGTTCATCGGCAGGATTGTTTGCAAGAGTTACGGTATCACCAACCTTAGCATCGGCAAGAGTTTTGATTGAAGCTGTAATATAACCAACCTCGCCTGCATAAAGTCCGTCCTTTGGTTCCATAGTAGTTGCGTGCATAAGACCGCACTCAACCACATTAAAGGTACTGCCTGTTGCCATAAGCTTAAACTGGTCGCCTACATGGATTTGTCCCTCTTTAACTCTTACATATATAATAACACCTTTATAGCTGTCGTAATAGCTGTCAAAAATCAAAGCACGAAGCGGAGCATTTACATCTCCTGTAGGAGCAGGAATATCGGAAACTACTTTTTCAAGCACCGAATGGATATTAAGACCTGCTTTTGCAGAGATTTTCGGAGCATCCTCGGCAGGGATTCCGATAATATCTTCAATTTCCTGAATAACTCTATCAGGGTCGGCACTAGGCAAGTCAATTTTATTTACAACAGGGACAAGCTCAAGACCGCTTTCAACTGCAAGATAGGTATTTGCAAGAGTTTGAGCCTCGATACCCTGAGATGCATCGACAACAAGGATTGCACCCTCACAAGCGGCAAGTGAACGAGATACCTCGTAATTAAAGTCAACATGACCGGGAGTATCAATAAGATTAAACAAATACTCCTCGCCGTCATCAGCCTTATAAGTAACGCTTACGGCACGAGCTTTGATAGTGATACCTCTTTCACGCTCAAGGTCCATATCATCAAGAAGCTGAGCTTCCATATCTCTCTCAGATACAGACTTGGTATGCTCAAGAATACGGTCAGCAAGTGTGCTTTTTCCGTGGTCGATATGAGCAATAATGCTGAAATTTCTGATTTTATCCTGTGGAAAAGACAATTTAAATCACCTTTTTCTGGTTATAATTTTTTAAGTTTAATATTAGTATAATTTTATTAATTATATCATAATAAATATTTTTCCACAAGTATTTTAATAAAGGTCAAAATAAATTCGAGTTGCGAGTACGAAAACAGCTCCTTTTATAAAGGTGCCTATTTTAAGCACGATAAAAAACAAATACTATCAAAAACTTTATAAGTTACAATTCATAGCTTAACAATAAAATTCCGTATTGGCTTAATTGTCAATACGGAATTTTGTGTATAAATTATTCAACTAATAATCTCTGAATAGCGGTAGCATCGTTTATATCAATACTGTCATTTCCGTCAACATCAACATAATTCACCGGTGCTTCAATAGTTTCTATTTCATCAGCACAATACCTTTG
>JAXJSN010000063.1:0-16095 GCA_036310085.1 Ruminococcus sp. | reverse complement strand
CTTAAAACCTGCAAGGACTCCGTCCTTGACCTGCCAGCCTTTGTAAAGGCTGGACCGAAACTTTTAAATTTCGCTTTGATTAAGCGTTACGCTTGCAAACATTAATTTTTGTTTCGGGAATAAAAGTTTTAGAAAGATGATGTTATCTACTCGAATTGAATGTAACTTTCAGTTTTAAAATAATCACTTAAAAATCCAATTTGATAACTTGTTTTTCTTTACAATAAAAGCCTTATCTGCAATTTCCGCTAGGGGTGTATCGCTGTAACTGTCTGAATAGAATTCATCAATTTTACCATTTTTAAATTTTTCGTAAAATCGTTTTACCTTTTCTTTTCCATGACAATTTAGCCCGTTGTATTTTCCGCTCTTTCTGTCTACTCTGGAAGCCATCAAATATTTAATTCCAAGCTCTTTGCAAATTGGTTCAAGCAAAAATTCAGGAGAAGCAGATATTATAACATCATCTTCCTTTTGAGTTTCTATGTAAAACTGCTTGATATTATGCTTGTGACTGCTCCAAAAATCCTGCAAATCTTTTTCAATATCACAAAATGTCAAAAATCTGTACATTGTTTCCTTAAATTGAGTTTTATTTCCTTTTTTAAAAACATAAAAAGATAAAAAAGCTTTTGCAAGAGAGGGGAAAAGCACAAGTATTTTTTTATGCCTTTTTAGGCAGAATAAGTAGAAATGAGCTGTAGAGTCACCATCGTAGATTGTTTTATCAAAATCATAAACATTCATTAAATCACCTTTTTATTTTCAAAAATTCATAACATTTCCAGTCTATTATATGATTATATCAAAGTATTTGCAAGTATAAGTTTAATGTATTTGCTTTTTTTATCGGTTTATTGTATAGTATATATTATAATAATATAAAGTCAGGAGTAAGGCTGTGTTTGGTTATCTTCAAATACATAAAAGTGAATTGCTTGTCCGAGAATATGAGGCATACAAAGCTGTTTATTGTGGGCTTTGTAAACAGATGGGAAAGGATTATTCTGTTTTCGCTCGGTTAAGTCTTAGTTATGATTGTACTTTTTATGCAATGCTTTTAATGTCACTCGACAGGTCTTGTTCCGGTTTTACTGATGGCAGATGTACTTTTAATCCTTTTAAAAAGTGTAAGTTTGCAGGTTGTAAGAATGATAGTTACAAAAAAGCGGCGGCTTTTTCAATTATTTTAACTTATTATAAACTTAAAGATAATATTGCAGATGAAAATTTTATAAAAAGTTTGCTTTGCAGATTAATTCTGCCGTTTTTTTCTCATTGGAAGAAAAAGGCGACTAAAGATTACTTACAAATAGATAATATTGTTTCTGATATGATGCTTAAACAAATTTCAGAAGAAAAAAGCAATAACTCTACAATTGACAGTGCCGCTCATCCAACGGCTGATATGCTGTCAAAAGTTTTGTTGCTTGAGGCCGAAAACGATATGCAAAAAAACATTTACTACGAATTAGGCTATCACTTGGGCAGATGGATCTATTTGATTGATGCGGCAGATGATTTGTTAAAAGATAAAAAGAACAAGAGTTTTAATCCTTTTATTAATAAAACTGATAATAGTCTGATAGCGGTTGAAAGTATTGAAGCTGTGCTTAATCAATCACTTGCAAGAGCTTATGATGCGTACAATCTGATTAATGTAATTGATTTTCAGGGAATCCTCGACAATATGATTTTAAAAGGATTTCCAATGGTGCAAAATAGAATCATTAACAAACTTTACGAGGAGGCAAAAAATGAAAAATCCATATGAGATTTTAGGTGTGTCGGAGAATGCTACTAATGAAGAAATTAAATCCGCTTACAGAAAACTTGCAAAAAAGTATCATCCCGATAATTACACAAACAGCCCACTAGCCGATACAGCTGAGCAGAAAATGAAAGAAATAAATGAGGCTTACGATGAAATAAACAGAATGCGTCAAAAGGGCAGAGGTACAGGCTCTGCAAGCTCCACTTCTTCGCAATCCTCAACATATTATACCAACTCAGCCGACACTCAATTTTACAGCGTTAGAGTTTATATTCAAAACAATAAGATAAATGAAGCCGAAAATATTCTTGATTCTACACCTATGGGAAATCGTACTGCCGAGTGGTATTATTTAAAAGGTATGTGTGCTTATCGTAGGGGCTGGTCAGAACAAGCGTTTAGTAATTTTACAACTGCCTGTAATATGGACCCGAACAATACTGAATATCGTGCCGCACTCAATAATATGCAAAGACAACGCACCTATAATTACGGTGGTTACAATACTACTAATGCCGGCAATGCAGACTCTTGTAGCTGTTGCGATATTTGTGCCGGTATGATGTGTATGAATTGTCTTTGTAATTGCTGTACTCCGGGATGCAACTAAAATGAAAAGAAAAAGTACATTAATTAACTCGACTTACCGAATTGCATTTTGCGGGGTAATTTCAGCTTTAAGCCTTACTCTTATGATGCTTACAGCTGTGTTTCCCCTTGGCACATATGCAATTCCTTGTATTGCCGGAGTTATTATAACAACTATAGTAATTGAATATGGCTATAAATGGGCGACTGCTGTATATATTGCGGTTGCCCTATTGTCACTCTTTTTTGCGGCAGATAAAGAGGCGGTGTCATATTTTATACTCATCTTTGGTTATTATCCTATACTAAAAGGGATAATTGAAAAGAACATAAAAACAAGATTAGTGCAGTATATTTTTAAATTTTTTGTCTTTAATTTGGCGGCAGTTATTGCATTTTATATAGGAATTTTCCTTTTGGGTGTTCCGGCTGAAGAATATACATTGTTTGGTTTTTATATTCCGTTGGCATTTTTAGCTATTGGCAATATATTTTTCATAATTTATGATTTGTTTGTAACAGTATTTGTAATCAAATATGTCAGAAATTTAAGAAAAATGCTTTTTAGAAAAAAATAAATTAGAAATCAATTGCAAATATTACAAAGTTGTGATATAATCTTGAATATCGGATACAAATATAGAAGTTTTGGAATTTTAAGGTGATATCATATGAAGCATAAATTATTTGTAAGAATACTTTGTATAATACTTGCAGTTGCTATGGTAGCTTCTGTTGGTCTTATTGCGGCATCAACATTCAATCTCGATGCGGCATCAATTTCTGTATCAGCAGGTGCAGAAGGCTTTGTAAATGATGATTATGTAAATCTTCGCTCAGGTGCAGGTACAAATTATTCGGTTAAAGCCTGTATGAAAAAGAATACTGAGTTTACCTTTGTTGATGGCAAGGTTTATAATTCTGATTGGTATAAAATTAAGCTTTCTAATGGCACAGTAGGCTACATTTATTCTAAATATATTGGAGTTCACGATACCGGAATTAAGGGTTATGTAAACGACGATTATGTAAATCTTCGTAAAGGTGCCGGTACTTCCTACGGTGTTGTAATTTGTATGAGGAAAAATACAAAGTTTACATATGTTGACGAAAAGCTTTATAACTCAGAATGGTATAAAATAAAGCTTGACAACGGCACAGTAGGTTATATTCACAAGAAATATGCTTCAATTTTAAATACAGGCACAAGCACCGACAAGACAGTTACAGGTTACATTAATACCGACTATGTAAATCTTCGATCAGGTGCAGGAACAAGCTATTCTATAAAGACTTGTATGAGAATTAACACAGCTGTAACTTTTTTAAGTACAGATGTTTACAATTCAAGTTGGTATAATGTAAAGCTTAATAATGGCACAACAGGCTATGTTTATACAAAATATGTAACAGTTAATAATAAGGAAAATTCTCCTTCTGATAATAACGACACTGTTGTAAGCAAACCTTCGCAGTCTACTTTTACACTTTCGGCATCAAGCCAAACAATTTATGTAGGCAATAAATTCGCTATAACTGCCAAGGGTGCTGATTCAGTAAGCTGGACAAGTTCAAATTCTTCCGTTGCTTCAGTTGACTCTAATGGTGTTGTTACTGCTAAAAAAAGTGGTTCAGCTACAATCAAAGCTACATCAGGCAAAAAAACTGCTAGTTGTACAATTACAGTAAAATCTGGTAATTCAATTAACATTTCCGCAACTTCTGTTGATATTCCATCAAAAAAGTCTGTTATATTAAAGTCAACAACAGCCGGTGTTCAATGGAAATCTTCCGACACATCAATAGCTACTGTTAAAAATGGTATTGTTGATACTAAAGCAAGCGGTTATGTTACAATTTCTGCATATAACTCATATGGTGCGGCTACTTGTCTTGTTAAGGTTTGTGAGCCTGATAATGTAAAATTTACATATGTTTCTCCAAACTCTCCTACTTTAAATTCAACTGTAAACTTTAAGGCGATTACTGATAAAAACAGAGATTCAGTAAGATTTATTGTTTCAAACGGTTCAACTTCATATACAGTATACGCTAATAAAAAAGAAGCAGACGGCGATAATTATATTTGGACTGCTTCCAAAAAGCTTGATAAAGCAGGCAAGTGGACTGTAAAGGCTTATTCAAAGCATAAAAATTCAGACGAATTTCTCACAACTGAAAACAGCGGCACAACCGATGCTTTGGTAAGCACACTTTCAAGTAATAAAACAACTATTTGCGAAGAACGCAGAGCAAGTGATGAGATAATTGATATTATTGCTAATTATGAAGGTTTTCTTTCAACAGTAACTCCGGACTCTATTACAGGTGAACCAACTCTTGGTTATGGCAAGGTTGTGCTTACTAACGAGCAGTTTTATCATAATCTTTCAAAGATAGAAGCATACGCATATCTTACACAGACTGTAAATAAGGGTGGATATACTACAAGAGCAAATAAGTTCCTTCTTGATAATGGTATCAAGTTTAATCAGCAGCAGTTTGATGCACTTGTTTGTTTCCTTTATAATAACGGTATTTATACACTTACTAACGATTCAGAGCTTCAGTATGCATTGCTCAATACATGCTCAGGGGTTACCACTTCAACAATCAAAGCAGGTGCAAGCGGTTATGTAAATAGCAGCTATGTAAACCTCAGAAGTGGTGCAGGTACAGGTTATTCTGTAGTAAAATGTATGAGCTATGATACTAAATTTACATTTGTTGATGGTAAGCTTTACAATTCCGATTGGTATAAAATTAAGCTTTCAGATGGCACAACAGGTTATGTATACAGAACCTATGCATCTTCAAGCGTTGTATCATCAGGCAGAGATTTAAACGCTGTTGATAAGCAGTATTTCCTTAATAAATTTTTACAGTATCATCATTCATCAGGTTCTTGCTACAAAGGATTATTATACAGACGAATTGATGAGGCAGAAATATTCTTCTATGGCGATTATAAGCGTGACGGAGAATACAATAAATATAACTTCCACTTTACCTGTCAAAAGAATTGGGCATTTGGAGTATAATTATTAATTAAAATCGAGGCGATTTCAATGAAAAAGATTGGCTTTATCGGTGCAGGCAATATGGCAACAGCCATTATAAAGGGTCTTATTGCTCAGACTGACGGCAAAGCAGATTATATCAATGTGTTTGATACTGACAAGGAAAAGTGCAGTATTATGCAGGATATGGGTGTTAATATTTGTGCAAGCGGTATTGATACTATGAATAACAGCGATATTATAGTTCTTGCGGTAAAACCGCAAAATTACGCTGATGTGCTCAACGACCTTGCTAAGGAAGTTAGTAGTCAAAAAACTTTTGTATCAATTGCAGCAGGTATTTCTATTGATTATGTCCAGAGCTTGCTTGGTTGCAAATGCCCAGTAGTCAGAGTAATGCCAAATACACCTTTATTGCTTAAAAAAGGTGCATCGGCTCTTTGTCCATCTGATAATATTGATGAAGAAGATAAAGAAATTATTTATAATATGTTTGCCGGTAGCGGTGTTTGCGAATATATTACAGAGGATCATATGAATGAGATTATCTCTGTAAATGGAAGCAGTCCGGCTTATATTTACCTTTTTGCTAAGGCTATGGCTGATTATGCACAAAAGCAGGGGATAGATTACGACAAGGCTATGAACTTGATTTGTGCTACTCTTGAAGGCTCTGCCGCAATGCTTAGAAGTAGTGGTGACAGTGCAGATACTTTAATCGAAAAAGTCAGCTCAAAAGGTGGCACAACAATTGCCGCTCTTGATAAGCTCAGAGAGCATAACTTTTATGAGGCTATTCAGGATGCAATGGATGCCTGCACTAAAAGAGCAGAAGAGCTTGGAAAATAATATATCATAAAATAAAAACATTCCGCATAAGTTTTTACAGGACAACCATTTTGGTTAGGTTAAAAGCTGAGAGGAATGTTTTTTATGAAAGGCGTAGTTTTTTCATTAAAAGGAAACGAAAATAGAGCTTACAGAGGTTCAAAGTTTAAACTTAGCTTTAAAGCGATTTGTTATTATCTCAAAAGATATGGTTTGATTTTCATTGCCTTTGGTTTGTTTTTTTTAGGGTTAATTTTTGGTGCGACATATTCAGGTCACGCTAACCAAAATTTTATTAATTCGCTGGACTTTTTATTTTCTACTAATCTTGAGGCAAGGCTGGTACAAAATGCTTTAGGAACTTTCTGTGCTTGCTTTGCTTCTGATTTTATATTTTTATCTGTTGTATTTTTACTTGGTATTTCACCTTGGGGAATACCTGTATTACCTGCCATATTATTTTTTAAAGGTTTTGGTACAGGACTCACAGCAGGTTATCTGTTTATGCTATATTCCATAAGTGGAGTGGGTTTTTATCTACTTGTTATATTGCCGGGTACTTTTTTATTTTGTGTTTCGCTTGTTTACTTGTCTATAAATGCTTATTACTGTTCAAAACGCATTTTTTCTGCGATAATAAGTAAGCAACCACCTAAGCAATCTTTGAACAAAATTGTAGCTTCTTTTTGTTCACGCTCAATGTCGCTTTTATTAATGACTTTTTGTGCGGCTTTGCTTGATTCAGCTTTGTGGACATTGTTTGCAGGTTCGTTTAATTTTTAAATTTGTTGGCATATTTATGCCAAGTCGGAGGTCAATAATGGCAACTGAAAAAAATAATTTCCCTTTGGTTGATTTTTTTGCGGTATTATTTCATAATCTTCCAAAGCTTTTCCTTACTAATTTAATATTTGCACTACCTTTTATTGTGTTTTTAGGCGTATTTTGGTTTATAAATTCTATCACAGGAATCAATTCCGGCTTTATAATTTTTCTTACTGCAATTCCGCTTTTTCCTTTTTATGCAGGTGTAACTCTTGTTACTTCGCATATGGTTCGTAATGAAAGTGAAGTAAAGGTTTTTGAAACCTTCGTAAGAGGTGTTAAAGAGAATTTTCTCAGATTTTTAATTCACGGTATTGTGTTTTATGTTGCTCTCTTTTTCAGTTATTATTCTATTATAATGTATTCAAGCTTTGGTAGAGTTAATAGCACATTTTATATTTTTCTTGCGGTAAGTATTATAGTTGCAGTGTTTTTTCTCTTTGCTTTTTATTATATTCCTCCTATGACTGTTACTTTTGACATTTCTATGAAGAATATTTACAAAAACAGTGCATTAATGACCTTTGGCGAGCTAAAGCATAATTTATTTGCAACTTTCGGACTTTTAGTTCTGTCTTTATTTTTCCTTACAATACTATTTTGTTCAGGAAACGAAATTGCCGTTATTATAGTTACTATTATTTTATCTGTATTTTTTGCTCCGTCGCTTATTTCATTTATAACTAATTACGCTGTTTACTCTCGTATGTATTCTATGATTACTTGCATAGATAAGAATACTAAAGAAATAGATAAGAAAATTGAGGACACTAAAAACGGCAGACGAAATTTGAATACTGATGATGATATAGATGATTTTTCTGATATTGAAATTGACGAAAATCTTGATGGTGATGAATATATTTTCTATAACGGCAAAATGATTAAAAGAAGTGTGCTTTTGAATTTAAAGAAGCAATCACAAAATACCGAGGAGAGTGAATAATTTGCCTAAAAGATTTGCAGAACCAACTGACAAAAATAAAGGGAAAACCGCCCTTGTAGTTATTATTATATCCGTTGTCGTAGTAGTGTTGGGTGTAGCGGCTGTGTTTATGTTTAATAGTGGTATTGGTATCTTTGGCAAAAACTCAGATAGTGATACACAGCCTACTCAGGAGCAGTCAAACGCAACTGAGAATATTGATGCTACTACTGATACTTTATCTATGGATGAATTGACAGAAACTACTTCTGCCAACACTAATTCAACTGTTGCGGATACTACTGCCGAGTCAACTCAGCCACAGGAGAGTACCTCGCAAAACATAGTTGTTCCTGATGCAGAAAATGCTGACAATACTGCTTTATTTAACGCAACTTTTCTACCGTATAAAGCAATTGATACTTATACAGATTCCGAATGTTCTTTAAAAGAAGTATTTGGAAGCTCTTTTTCAGCCGGAACAGTTACATTTAATAGTGACGGTACTTTTACTGATACATTGATTTTTTCATCTTCAAACTCAGGTGCTTATTCTGTTTCTAACGAAAAAATTACAGCCACATATTCAAATGATAAGAATATGATAATTGATGTTATTCAGTGGAGCGAGGGAACACCTTCAGAATTTATTATCAATTATGGCGGGTATGATGTATATTTCAATTAATATGGTGATTTTATGAGCAAAAAGAAAAAGAGTAATAAAAGTAAAATCCATAAAACAACTACAACTAAAACAAAAAGTAAGGCAGGAATTATTGCAATAGTAACTGTCGCAATCGTTGCTGTTGTTGCCATAATTGCAGTTATTGTAAATTCAGGTTCGCCCGATTACAGTGAACTTACAAGTTATACTTGGGTTCCTACTTTAGCAAAAAATGCAAGTGGCGATGAAGCTGATATGAGTGAAGTTTATGATACTAAATATTCTTCTTATAAGGGTAGCCTAACATTTAAAGAAGACGGAACTTTCAGTATTTGGCTTGCTCCGGGTTCTGCTGATGATGGTACACATACTGGCAAATTTTCAATTAAAGATACAGATATAATTGATGTCACCTTTGATGACAGTACTGAAGCTGAGTTTAAAATTTCAAGGCAAAATTCTGACATTTCCTATATAGCTGTTAATTACAATGGCTATGAGGTTCAATTTACAAAACAATAAGCATTTTAATTCAATATAAACTTTGCTAAAAGGGTTATCGTAATTTATACGATAACCCTTTTAAATGCTATAAATACAAAATTAATTTTCAAAAAACAACGGCAAGAAATTTTGTGGACTCCTTGTCGTTGTTTTTTAGTTTATATGAAATAGTTTGATTACGCTCGGCGTAGAAGTGTTAATACTTTACAGTGTCGTCTGTACGAAATGTGTGTTACTTATTTTTTTGCAATAAGAGTTTTATTCCTAAAGCAAAGACTAACCCTCCTAATAATATGAAACCTGTCCATATTATTTTAGTTTTTATTATCCTTGGATTTATGAGTATGTATATGTTTGGCAAGTTAATTTACCACCGCTTGAACCGCTGATATAGTAACCGATGTTATGCTCACCTGTTAATGTAATATCAACTGTCTGGGTTGAGCCGTTAGTAAATATAATTTTTTGATAGTCACTAAAGTTAAATGAAATAGAGTAAATCTTTTGACCATAGCTGTTTGTTGATACATAAGTCATATCTTTACCCGGCCAAGCTGATATTTCACCTGCTGTACCCCAAACATAAGCCTTTACTTTTGACCAATTTTCGTTATTTGTAAAATAAACGGTGTATTGACCATTTGGTGGATCTATGATTGTTTTGCCAGCAATATCGTAGAGCTTTTCCTGCTTTGCTGTAAATTCAGTTATTGCATTTTTTTGTTGAGTTGTAGTTAATGATGCATCTTTATAGTTTAAATATGCCTTTTTAAGTGCCATATATTGGTCATAAGAGCTGTATGCATAGTAATTGTTTAAATCATTTTTAACAAGTGACAATGCATTTTTAAATTCTGTAGTCTGAGCAGCTTTTACAGGAGTTTTTTCAGTTGTTGTGGTTGTTGCACTTGCGGCTATGGCTAATGATACAGGGAGTTTTTCAATAATATCTGCTAAGTATTTTTGAATTACTGTAACATCTTTAATGTCAATTACACCATCGCATGTTACTTCTGCTTGATTTTTAGATTTTTGAGATGGTAATGGTTGAATTTCAGCTATAGCATTTTGAATTGTTGTAACATCGTGAATATCAACTCTATCGTTTAAGTCAGCATCACCATGTAAATCTGTAATTACTGGTTTTGTTGTTGTAGGCTGTGTAGTCGGTTGTGTAGTCGGTTGTGTAGTTGGAACTTCTTCATTAATTGCAGATGTGCCAAAAGGTACAATATAACTGCAAGAAGGCATAATTTCGTTATAATAAAGGTTTATACCATTAAATAAAATACAATCCTTGTAAACTTCAACGATATATCCTTCTGAAAGACCATGAACAGGAGTTCTGTCAATTGTGCCGTTAATAAGTCTTCTTACGCCACCAATTGCACTGTTATGAATCATAATTGCAGATGTGCCGTTATTGTCTGAGTAGTTATACTGAGCACTAAGCTCTAAATGAGTATGAGCTGTAATAATAACACACTCTTTGTAGGTTTCCATAAGCTTGATAAAACGCTTAACATCAGAGCTGTTTTTGTTTAATCCCAGGTCATAGTAGTAAGGTTCGGTAAGCTTGTCGCCGCTACCCCAACCGGCAATATTGCCATGCTCAATAATAAAAATATTTTTACCGTCATTATTGTATTTTTTTAGCAAACCCTCAAGCCAATCAAGCTGTGCAGTAGAGAACTGTGTACCCTCATCTGTATAGAAAGTGCCCTCCAGTGCCATAAAAATAAAGTGGTCGCCTGTTACAGGCTCGGTGATTTCAAAATATGGCTTACCGGCTGAGATAGTCTTTTTTACTGAATCAAGACCTGTTTTTTTAATAAATGTAGGAATACCAATTGAGTTTGGGTCTGCCCATACTTCATGGTTGCCATTTGCTTCATAAATTGGATTTGCATAAGAGGACTCGGCAAGAATTTTAAGATACTTGTCATATTCACTTAAATATGTTTGGTTGCCGTTTTGGTCATTTACAGTATCGCCTGATGAAACAGCAAAATCAACCTTACGCTCTGCTAATGTTTCTAATGCCTTAGCTAAATGATCTTCATCGTGAGGGTATCTCTCAGAACCGTACTTATCGTCAGCAATCTGTGGGTCGCCTACAGAAGCAAATGAATAAAGCATTTTGTCTGTACCATAAGTAAGTCGCTTTGATTTTGAGATAGAGTATACCGCAGAAGCCTTTGCAACTGTTACATCAGCTACATTTGGTTCAGACGATGCTTTTACTGCAATCAATTTTGTAGCGTCAGCAGGAATCGCTGTGTACGCAGGCATTTTGTATGTGCCTTTACCTGAAGAAATATTTAGAGATGTAATCTCGCTATATCCCTCAAGTGCTTTTGTGTCGTTCGCCCAGTATAGGTAATATTTACCATAATTGCCCGATGTTGGAGTTACCGTAATAGTACCTTGAGCATAGCCTACCTTTTTATTTGTAAAGGAATAGCTGATACTTGCAGTTGCTGCTGAAGCTGTTACAGTAGCAATTGTAACTGTTGATAAAATAATCATCAACGATAATAAAATGGATACACTTTTTTTAAAGCTTTTCAAAAAACAAACCTCCTAATATTCTATATTTATTTTATATTACCACATATTGATTTTATGTACAATATAAATTTAAATGATAATTTGCTAAATAATAAATAGTTCTTAAATTATATCTTATAGAGCGTGATTAAATAGGTAAGCTTTTATTTTATCCATAAGCTTTTTCTTTTTTGCCGGCAAACTCACAATTAAGCTCAACAAACCATCTATTTTCTTCAAAAAACAAAAATCTGTTTTTTCCAAGTATTCTGCAAGTGTAGCGTATTCCGGCGCCACCGGCTTTAAGTGAAGCGGCATATCTTACATCAGTTACTTTATCAATAGTATATTTTTTATTGTTTTCCCAATATATAGCTTGTGGAATAAGATTTCCGTCACAATCAAATTCAGCTATAACCTTTATGTATTGCTTCATAAAATTACCTCATTATAAATAACTCACAGGATGAATAGTATGATCGTCCTTTGGATTAAAATTTGAAAGCTTATTGTCTTTGAGTAGGGTAGCCGGTCGGATTATATAGTTTCCAAACCGCTTTTTTAGAGTATCAATAGTTTTGTCAAGTGTTTCGTTCTTTATAATATCCTTTTCTTCATTAAAAAGTCCAATTTGTCGAGGAATATCATCGTGTACAAAGTCAGTTGTACTTACACCAATACTTCTAAGAGGTTTTTTCATATCGTAGCTGTTCTTGAATAGCGTTATTGCATTTTTAAAAATTGTTTTAGTAAGATTTGTATACTGTTCAATTGAGCATTGTCTTGTAAAGGTGTTTAGCTCATTGTCACGAACATTAATACTTATGGTTTTAGCTAAAAAACCTTGTTCTCTCATTCTTCTGCAAACGCTGTCGCACAACACATACATAACCATTTTTACATCATCATATGTGACCATATCTTTTGGAGTTGTGGTTGAATTGCCAATGGATTTTACTTCATTATTTTCATTTATATGAGAAACAGGGGAGGAGTCATACCCATTTGCAAACCCATAAATAAGCTCACCCCATTTGCCCAAACGCTTTTTAAGTACATCAACAGGAGTGTTCGCAATATCGCCAATTGTAAAAATCCCAATATCGTTTAGCTTTTTCTTAGTTGCTCTGCCAACATATAACAGGTCGCCGGCAGGCGAGTTCCACACAATGTCTTTGTAATTTTGTCTTGTAATACAGGTGATAGCGTCAGGCTTTTTATAGTCGCTTCCAAATTTTGCGAAAATTTTGTTAAAGCTTACGCCTATGCTAACAGTTATTCCCAATTCATATTTAATTCTATTGCTGATTTCCTTGGCTATTTTATATCCGTTGTTTTGTGCATTTTCAGTTACATCAAGCCAAGATTCATCAAGTCCGAAAGGCTCAATTAGATTTGTATAATCACTATAAATAGACCTTGCCATATTAGAAAAACGCTTATAAAGCTCAAAATGCGGTGGCACGGTAAC
Source organism: Ruminococcus sp. (assembly GCA_036310085.1). Classification (GTDB taxonomy): domain Bacteria; phylum Bacillota; class Clostridia; order Oscillospirales; family Acutalibacteraceae; genus Ruminococcoides. The sequence goes on along the minus strand of JAXJSN010000063.1, from coordinate 2,943 downwards.
AAGCTCAGGGCATTTATTTTTAGCTTGCCATATTGCTTCGCCTGTCTTTATGCCATAGCTTTTAGCAATTTCATTTTTAGCAAGGATTATACCGTGTCTGTTTTCGGCATCACCGCTTACGGCAACAGGGAAATTCCTTATTTTAGGATTATGCAGACATTCAACGCTGGCATAAAAGCTGTTACAGTCGCTATGCAGAATAACACGGTCATTTTTAAATTTATCTTTATTTACTGTAGTTAAAATATCCATAAAACCATTCCGAACATTTGTTTTTTAATATTATAGAACATCTGTTTTTAAATGTCAATAGGGAAATTGAAGAAAAATCGAACAAATATTATAAATATTCCAAATAATATATTTTTATCGTTTATAAAATCGAATATTGTGTATTTTTTGATAAAATGCGTGTGAGGCACTCGCTTTTTATTGAATAAAAAATATTAAAATGGTATAATTAATTAGTAGATTATTTGAAATTTACTATAAATTGAAAAAGGTGATATTATGAATAAGAATAAGTATCTTAGAATTTTTATTTCAACATTTATTATGAGCTTGGGGCTTTTTGCCATAACTGCTTGCTCAAATGGTGATGTTGTAAGTAACGATGCTCCTGCAAGCAAGGCAGTATATGAGCAAATTACCTCTGAACAGGCAAAAAATTTAATGGACACCCAAACAAATTATATCATTCTGGATACTCGCACGGATTCTGAATTTGCACAGGGACATATTAAAGATGCAATTCTTATTCCGTATGACGAAATTGCAGAGCAGGCAGGATCGAAACTTCCAGATAAAAATCAGCTTATACTTGTTTATTGTCGCAGTGGAAATCGTAGCAAAAAGGCATCGCAGACACTTGCCGAACTCGGTTACACTAATGTAAAGGAATTTGGCGGCATAATAGATTGGCAATACGAGATTGTTAAGTAGGGAAATATAATAAAAAGCAGTTATAACCAGCTTAAAAGTTGATTATAACTGCTTTTGTTTTTTTAGTGATGTATTTTGCACCAAAGTCCTTATTAATGGACTTTGGGTTTGTTAAAATATAAGTAAAGAAAGCCTAAATTGTCAAAGTGAAGTTCGGATTTTTAGAGTAAAAAACGAGAAATACCCGAGGTTCATCTTGACAAAAAGGTAGGTATTAAATATAGATATTTCAAGATTTTCAGAGCCTGAGGTAGCCGCCACCAACGAAGTTGGTAAGACCTTGATGGGTTGGTGATGAAAATGCTACAATGCGAAGCTTTGAAGGCGAAAAAAAGAATAGATATTTCTGAGTTTCCATCGCCTTCGGTAAAAAAGGCAAAGCATTTTCATCAGCGTTCAGTCAAGGTTGGCGGCGGTATGGTAAAATGAAAACGGTTACTATCTGCGGAAAGCAGGAAAATATGAGTCGTTTAACATTATCTGAAAGAATTGTAATTGAGTGTGGTATTTATGAGAAACTAAAGCTAAGCGAAATTGCAAAAAAGATAGGCAAATCTCCTGAAAGCATTTCAAGGGAGATACGAGCCAACCGAACAATCGCTCCGGGAGAACACCCTTTAGGTAAGGATTGTCGTTTTGCCGGAGAATGTAAAACAAAGAAATTATGCGGAAAGGAAGGATGTATTAAGAGGTGTGTAACTTGCCGTGAATACGATTGCAGAGAGCTTTGCACAAGATACAATAATACACATTGTGTAGTGCTTTCTAAGCCACCTTATGTCTGTAACGTCTGTGTACGCAGGAGAAAATGTAAAGCAGATAGAGCTTACTACATTGCTCAGCAAGCAGATGCGATGGCAAAGCGAAGATATTCCGAATCCAGAAGCAAGATCCAAACCCGTGGTGAAGAGCTTGAAAGGCTTGATAAATTAGTTTCACCGCTGATTCTAAAGGGACAACCGCTGACACATATATGGTCAGAGCACGGAGAAGAGCTTGGTATTTCACAACGAACCCTTTACCGTTACATTGACCAAGGTGTTTTAAGTGTAGGAAATATTGACCTCAGGCGAAAGGTTGCTTACAGACCTAGACGAAAGAAAAAAGAAGTATCCGAAGGATTTTTGAACCAAGAGTTTCGTAAAAGCAGAGGGTATGATAACTACTTAAAATATATGGAAAAACACCCCGATACACCCGTGATTCAAATGGATACGGTTAAGGGTTGCCGAGAACAAGGTAAGCGTCTTTTAACCCTTCATTTTTGCAATACCAACATGATGCTGATGTTCCTTATGCGTGACGGAAAAGCCGACACCGTAGTAGAGCAATTCGATATGCTGACAGGTCTTTTAGGGCTTGAAGAATTCCGCAAAATCTTCCCAGTAATTCTAACCGACAATGGTAGTGAATTCAAGCACACAAGAGATTTAGAAACTACGCAGGATGGCAAAAAGAGAACAAAAGTCTTTTACTGCGATCCTCAGGCATCTTGGCAAAAGCCACAAATTGAAAAGAACCATGAATTTATCCGTTACGTTCTGCCAAAGGGCAAAACGTTAAATCTATACACGCAGGAAGATATGCTCCTTCTTGCCAATAACATTAATAGTATTCGCCGAGAATCGCTCGGAAACAAATCCCCCTATGAAGCCACCACCGACAAGAGCATACTTCGATTGATGGAATTAATGGGTTTACATAAGGTACCGGCAGATGAGGTTAATTTAACACCGACTTTGCTGAAAAAATAACTTAAACCAATTGCAGATGGTGACCGCAACATATTTCTTTACTAAGGCAGGTTGCGTTCACTTTGACAAAACAAGATTTCAATCTGTCAGCTTTGCTATGCCAAAATGACAGTGAAATATATTAAAATTCGGCTTTGAGGCGCCAAGTATACTCCTTAAAAGCCACAAAATATCGCTTATTTGAATTTTTGAAGTAACATTAGGCTATTTACCCTAACTTCACTTTTTCATTTAAGCTGTCATATAT
>JAXJSN010000062.1:0-19181 GCA_036310085.1 Ruminococcus sp. | reverse complement strand
GGATTAACAGCCGGAGCAAAGCTTAGCTTTGTTTATAATCCGACTAATAATTCATTAAAGATTATTTGTGGGTAACTATTAAAAACACAGATAACTAAAACAGGCGGGGCTGTCTCATTAATCAAAGTGAGACAGCCCCGCCCAATTTATTAATATGAAATTATAACATAAATCATAAAATAGTCTTTACCATAAACAGAAAATAAATTTTATTGTTATTCAGCTGTATTTATATGCTTTTATTTTCCATTTTTAATACGCTTTTTTATAATATTGTGATACAGATACATAGATTCACTCCAAATTCATTATTTGAAATTATGTAAAAATTCACTCTATTTTATCCTTATCACCTGTTCATACAACAAAACATATTTCGACATAAATTTTCTGTTATCGTGGTAATGACCAAAAAACCAATTATTAAACTTTAACCTGCAACACAAATCATCAAAATACGCCGTAAGCTTATTAATCTCATCCGGACCCGATGACTCCCTTTGTATATTTGATACTATCGACTGCGGTGCAGAATGAGCAATAACATAATCAACTTTATAATTACATTTAGCTAAATTATTTTCGCAATTTTGTATTTCTAATTCACTGGGAAGCTCCTCTTCCCACCAATTCACACGGTTAATTCTAAAATTCTGTCTTCTTTTCCTTAATATTCTGCACTTTTCTTTAAAATGTTTCTCGCTCTTAAAATCTTCTTTATTTAAGACACCATAACTTATATCATGTGAAGCGGCACCGCCAAAAGCTAAAAAACGCAATCCTTGAAAATCAAAAATTTCTCCACGCAATAAATGAAATACAGAATCATTTATTTTATGTGCCTTTCCTCCATGAAAATCAACAATGGGATAATCGTTATTCAATCTGTCATAATTTTCATGATTGCCATCAACAAATACCGTTATAAAGTTTCTTTCATTAAGCCATTTTAGCCAATACCTTTCGCTTGAATTTTGACCATTATAATCCCATACTGCACCAAAATCTCCACAGATAATAACAAAATCGTCCTTAGTCATTTCCTTTTGCTCAGGAAATGATTTATACGAAAGCTTACTAAACTCACCGTGACAATCACCTGTAACAAATATCATAAAATACACCTCTAAGCGAGTGCCTTGCACGCATTTTGTGTAGACAGCACCATACGCTAACAAATTCCTACACCTGAGCTAAAACAAGCAATTTCTTATAAAGTTAAAAAAGCTTATTTGTCAGCAGACAAATAAGCTTTTTCTGGTGCGCCGGAAGGGACTCGAACCCCTGACCTTCTGATTCGTAGTCAGACACTCTATCCAGCTGAGCTACCGGCGCATATGCGGTTGTATCCAACCGCAGTTAATATAATACCATAAACAATTAAAAAAATCAAGTGTTTTTTTAAATTTTTTCATCAAAAAAAGTAAAAAATGCTCTGTAAGCCATATAAACATCAGTCTTAGACACAATTTCAAAAGGTGCATGCATTGAAAGTACAGGAACACCAAGGTCAACAACATCAACATTCATATTTGCGACATATTTTGCGATTGTTCCGCCACCGCCAAGGTCAACTCTGCCAAGCTCGCCAACCTGCCAAAGAATATCATTTCTTTGGAGCATTGAACGAATTTCGCCCATATATTCAGCAGATGCATCAGATGTATCGTACTTACCGCCATGACCTGTATATTTTGAAATAATTACACCATTATTAATATAAGATGTATTCATTGGCTCGTAAGCAGAAGCGTAGGTCGGGTCAAAAGCAGCGTTTACATCGGCAGAAAGGCACTTACTTTTAGAAAGTGCGTGATAACCCTCGACACCATCTTGCTTTGCAAGATCATAAACAAAATAACGCAAAAAGTCACTCTGCATACCTGTATTGCCATCGCTACCTGTTTCTTCTTTATCTGCAAGATAAGTAATACAAGTCTGTTCCGGCTCATTAACATCTAACGCCGCCATAAGAGCAGGATAAGCACAAACCTTATCATCGTGACCATATCCACCAATCATACTTGCATCAAAGCCCACATCCTTAGCTTTAAAGCAAGGAATCAGACAAAGCTCAGCAGAAAGGAAATCGCCCTCGCAAATATCATATTTTTTATTTAGAATAGCCATTACATTGAGCTTTACAAGGTCTTTTTCCTCATCCTTTGTGTCGTATGGACGAGAACCTACAAGAACATTTAAATCCTCACCTGTAAATACTTTTGACATTGGCTTTGTAACCTGCTCCTGTGCAAGGTGTGGCAATAAATCTGTAACGCAGAAACAAGATTCGCCTTCCTCGTCACCCCAGCTAATATCAACTTTTGTTCCGTCAAGCTTTACAACAGTTCCGTGAAGTGATAATGGCATTGCCGCCCACTGATATTTTTTTATACCGCCATAGTAATGAGTCTTGAATAATGCAAGATTATTGCTTTCATAAAGCGGATTAGGCTTTAAATCAATTCTTGGAGAATCAATATGTGCAATTGCAAGCAAAGCACCATTCTTTACGCCGTTTTTACCAATTACAGCAAATGCGACAGCCTTATCACGATTTATATAATAAACCTTATCGCCTGCTTTATATTCAGCGTCAGGATTATACTCCTTAAAACCTGCATCTTTTGCAAGTTTTACAGAATATCTTACTGCCTCTCGTTCAATAGGTGAATTATTAAGAAAGCTTTTGTAACCCTCACAAAATTCATCAGCTTTTTTTATTTCTTTTTTACCAAGCTCTTTAATGCCCTTTCTTTCGGACATCATTATTTTTTCTTTAAGCTTAGTTGTTTTGCTCTTTTCTTCTGACATTATTCATCTTCCTTTCCGGTATCATAATTATTTTGTTCAAAATATAGCTCTTTATACATCTTTTTGGCATTTTCAACCTTAACAACATAGTTTGCTGTTTCGGGATAAGGTATTTCATCAAGATTTTTGCCGTCAACGCTATATTGACTGTTTTCAAGCCAATCGCCAACCACAAAACCTGCATTGTATGCCGCAACCGCAGAACGCTCGGTTCCGTAATAATCATAAAAATACTTTAGTAAATATGAACCATAATCAATACAAATTTCAGGATTAAACAAATCCTTATCTGTATATTGTCCCTCTTCCCCACGCTTAGTTTGGAGCCATTCAAAGGATGAAGGCATAATTTGCATAATTCCACACGCACCAACAGGCGACTCTGCATTAGGGTCAAAACTGCTTTCTGTGCGAATAACAGCAAATATCAAAGCCGGGTCAAGCTCATACTTTTCAGCCGCTATTTCTACATATTCGCTATAATCTCGAGGATAATTCATTTCCTCAAGCTTTCGCTTTGTATCCTCATAATAATTAGTAATAAAATACATCGTTAAAACGGAAATTGCAAATATAACAAGCACCCACATTACCGAGTTGTACGCTATTCGATTTCTTCTTGCTCTTCTTCGTGAGCGGTCGGACATTAAATCACCTCTCGTTATATCACTTCAAGCAATTTATTTACTGCTTTTTCAAGAGAATTTAAATCTGTATTATTTTCAATTATGTAATCACAGCTCTGTCTAAAAAAGTCCTCACTGTACTGAGCTTTTATTCGCTCCAATGCTGAATTTTTATCTATATTATCACGACTGCAAATACGCTCAACTCTGATTTTTTCATCTGCAACAACTCCTACAAGCATATCACACATCACATCAAAACCACTTTCAAAAAGCTGAGGTGCATCATAAACAATAACACTATTATTTTGATTTACGGTGCTTTTTATTTTTTTCAAAAATAAATCTGTTACAAATGGGTGTACAATCGAATTAAGTATTTGAGTATTCTTTTTATCAGAAAAAGCGATAGAGGCAAGCTTTTTGCAGTCAAGATTTCCGTCAGATAAAATTATATCCTCACCAAAAACGCTTGACAACACTTTGATGCACAGTGAACCAGGCTGATACAGCTCTTTCACAAGTAAATCTGCATTAATTATTAATGCTCCCTTTTGTTCAAGCGTAGCAGAAATTGTGCTTTTGCCTGCTCCGCTTTGACCTGTTAGTCCAATAAGCTTAAATTTTTTCAAGGTCAATCACCTCAAAGCCTGCGGCACGAATAAGTCTGTTATATACCGCCAACCCAACACCGTCAGTATCAGGTAAACGAGAATAAACTGTATTTACAGAATTATCGCAATCAATTTTTCTCAGTTCATCAAAAAGTCTGTGTGCGTGGGTTGAATAATCATTTCTTTTGCCAAGCGAAAATGTTCTTACATTTAGCAAATCAATATCTTCATCACAGCAAAGAGCAGCAACGCCCTCGCCTGCGTTATTATTTACATATTCAATATACTCATTATCGCCACATTTAAGAAGTACAACATTAGCTTTTGGCGAATAATGCTTATACTTCATTCCCGGACTAGCCGCTTCTGCACCATCAGCAAGCTTATTAAGCACAGCATCATCAATTGTAACTTCGCCCAAAACACTTTTAAGCTGAGCGAATGTAATTCCGCCGGGACGAAGAACCTTAGGCAGATCGCCTACAAGTGTAATTACTGTACTTTCAAGACCGACTTCACAATCTCCGCCATCAACAACAGCTTCAATTCTGCCGTTTAAGTCATTCATTACATGAGCGGCAGTAGTAGGGCTTGGAGAACCTGAAAGATTAGCTGATGGAGCGGCAAGTGGAGTGTCTGCATAACGGATAATCTCACGAGCAGTGCTGTGACTTGGAAGACGGATTGCAACCGTATCAAGTCCTGCTGAAACCTCAAGCGGAATTATATCTGATTTTTTCATAATAATTGTAAGAGGTCCGGGCCAAAAAGCCTCGGCAAGTGCTTTAGCTTTTTCGGGAATTTCTTTTACAAGGTTGTACTTTTTAATATCTTCAAAATCAGAAATATGAACGATAAGAGGATTATCGGACGGTCTGCCCTTGGCTTTAAATATTTTAGAAACCGCATGACCATTTAAAGCATCAGCCGCAAGACCGTAAACTGTTTCGGTAGGTATTCCCACCAAACCGCCGTTTTTCAGAATTTCAGCCGCTTTTAATAAATCTTTATTTGTATTTTTCAATAACATTGTATGCATTATTTTTCCATACTTTCTTTAAGCTTTTCGGCTCTGTCAGCAGTAACAAGAGCATCAATAACTTCTTCGATATTACCATTAAGAATATCCTCAAGCTTATATAATGTAAGTCCGATTCTATGGTCAGTAAGTCTACCCTGAGGGTAATTATAAGTACGGATACGCTCACTGCGGTCGCCTGTACCAACCTGAGATTTTCTGTCAGCCGCAATCTCGCTTGCCTGTTTATCCTGCTTTTCTTTAAGCAAACGGCTTTTTAAAACCTTTAGAGCTTTATCCTTATTCTTATACTGGCTACGCTCATCCTGACATTCAACGACTGTGCCTGTCGGAATATGTGTAATTCTGATAGCAGAGCTTGTTTTGTTGATATGCTGACCACCCGCACCGCTTGAGCGGAAAGTGTCAATTTTGAGGTCATTAGGGTCAATTTCAAGCTCTACATCCTCAGCCTCAGGGAGAACTGCAACGGTAGTTGTTGAAGTATGAACTCTGCCCTGACTTTCAGTTTCGGGAACTCGCTGAACACGATGTACACCACTTTCGTATTTAAAGCGTGAATACGCACCCTCGCCCTGAATCATAAAAGAAATTTCCTTATAGCCACCAAGCTCAGTTTCGTTAGCATTTACCACTTCAACTTTATAGCCCTTTCTTTCTGCATACATTGTATACATTCTGAAAAGCACGGCACTGAACAAAGCTGACTCCTCGCCACCTGCACCACCACGAATTTCGATAATAACATTTCGTTCATCATTCGGGTCTTTTGGAAGAAGTAAAATTTTAAGCTTTTCGGAAAGCTCTTCAATATTTTCCTTAGCTTCATCAAGCTCCATTTGTGCAAGCTCTTTAAGCTCAGGATCGCCCGATTCATTAAGCAATTCAAGGCTATCATTCTGAGTCTGAACAGCCGTTTTGTATTCACGATAAGCAAGAACAATTTCTTCAATAGACTTGATTTCTTTCATAATTTTCTGATATTCATCAGGGTTAGCCGCAACAGCAGGCTCATACAAGCGTTGAGATAGTTCGGAATATCTTTTATCAAAAATTTCAATCTTTTCAAACATAGCTTTATCCTTAATCAGTAATAACTTTTTTAATATTTTTTTCTATCTTATTTCTCGGCACCATAACTTCTCTGCCGCAATTTTCACATTTAATTTTAAAATCCATACCAACACGCAAAACAGCAAAGGTTTTGCCCCCGCACGGATGCAATTTTTTCATTTCGAGCCTATCGCCTACATTGATATTCATAGTAAAACACCCCGAAAATTTAATATACCAATAGTTGATACTAGTACTCATAATTATTATACATCAATTAAGAATAAATATCAAGTAAATACAACACCTGCAGAGTGCCTCTAGCGTCATATTAATATGGCTTTTATTACCAAGCGTAACCGAGCAGTTTGCTATATAACAAAAAAGGTACTGCTGAAAAAATCAACAGTACCTTAATTTTAGAAAATATTAATAATTATCTGTAAAGACAAAAATTAAGCGTTCTTCTTTCTAGCGAGGAACATTACGCCTGCAGCAGCAACCATAAAGCCACCGAATACGAAGAAGATTGTTGTTTCCTGACCTGATTCTACTGAACCGCTGTTGCCTGAAGCATTGCTGTTATTAGCATTTGTGTTCTTGTCAGAATTGTTGCTGTTATTGCTGTTATTGTTGTTCTTGTCAGCACCTGGGTTTTTAACAGGAGCTTTATTTACATCTTGTGGCTTTTGACCATCGTTTGTTGGGTCTTTACAATCGTTAAGAACCTTTGCAATAGCCTTGATAATCTTATCTGAATCTTCCTGCTTTGTTGTGCCTTCTTTTACAGCTTCAGCCTGCTTAAACTTAACACTTGACATAACCTCTACAGGGCTAACATTAAGCTTGTTAACGAGATCCTGTGTGAGCTTGAGCTTATCAGCGTCATCCCAATATGAAACGAGGTATGAAGCAAGAGTTGTTTCCTTTGTTTCGCCCTCTGCAAGAGCCTCACCCTGAATCTTAGCTGTTGAAGTAATGCTAAGAGCTGCACCGAAGCCAGCATTCTTCCACTTTGTTTCAACAGACTTCTTCTCTGAGTCTACATTGTTTTCGAGCATCTTGTTCTTATCTGGTGCATAAAGTGTATCACCAAAACACTCTGAGCTTAAGAGAGCTGGGTATGTTTCGTTACCTGACTTAGCACTGAAGATGATAGCCCAAGACTTCTTGCTGTCGATTGTTTCAAGGTCTGTATAACCCTTCTTAACACCTGTTGAAAGGTCATATGTAGCGATACCTGTTGAAGCATCATACTTACACTTTTCAGCCTTTGACTGCCAGCCTGGGTATGAACCTGTGCCGTCTACACGATAGATGTGGCAGAAGATACCACTTGCAGCAACTGCTTCCCAACCTGCACTCTTAACATCAAAATTAACTACCTGGCTTGCACCAACCTCTGATGAGCTATCTGCAGCAACTGAAGATGACTCTTCTGCTGCACTTACTGTTGCAACTGCACCGAACATCATTGTAGCTGCAAGAGCAATACTAGCGATTTTCTTGAACATTTTTAGTCTCCTCCTAATTAACTATGTCTTAATTTCTCCGAGTAAGCGTAATTATGCCTACCACAGTAAGATTATTATACTATAAAAGCAATAAAACTTCAATAGTTAAATTACAATTCTGTCACTATTATTTGCACAAGATTTCAAAGCTTAGTTTGTTAAAATCTCACAAATTTTTCATAAATCGGCAATAATAGTACCAAACGCAATAGCTTTACTAATTAATATATTAGTTTTTAAGCATTGAATAAACAATTTCCTTAACGCTGTCAAGTGCTTCATTTACCTTTTCAGGCTGTTTAGCACCAGCCATAGCCATATCAGGCTTACCGCCGCCGTTACCGCCTGCCAACTGAGCAACTGCCTTTACAATTTTACCAGCATTTGCACCAAGCTGCATTGCCTCTTTACCGCAAGCCGCCGCAAATGTAACCTTACCGTCATTTACGCTCGCAAGCACAGTTACACTCTTTGGTGCTGTATCTCTTGCACGCTCACACATAGTGCGAAGTATATCGGCATTTGAGTTTTCTACATTACCTGTTACAACTCTGACACCATTTTCAACCTCTGTATTTGCAAAAAGCTCTGCAACCTGAGCAACAGCAAGCTTACCGTTGAGATCAGAAATTTCCTTTTGCTGATTCTTAATAAGCTCCTCAGCCTTTTTAGCACCTTCAACTACAGCCTTAGGATTGCTGATTTTGAGAGCCTGACAAGTACCTATGAGTAACGCATTAAGATTATTAATATACTCAAGCACACCGCTACCTGTAAGAGCCTCAATTCTTCTTACACCTGAAGCAACTGAGCCTTCCTGACGGATTTTGAAAAGACCGATATTTGAAGTATTAGTAACATGAGTACCACCGCAGAACTCAATTGAGAAGCCCTCTGCGTTTACTACTCTTACAACATCTCCGTATTTTTCACCAAACAGAGCCATTGCACCCATCTTTTTAGCGTCTTCAATAGCCATTTCCTGTGTAATTACAGGAATTGCTTCAAGAATCTTTTTATTTACAAGGCTTTCAACATCAAGCATTTCCTTAGCTGTAAGAGCCTCAAAATGAGTAAAGTCAAAACGGAAATATGAATCTGTAACAAGCTGACCTGCCTGCTGAACATGATTACCTAAAACCTCTCTGAGAGCCGCCTGAAGAAGGTGAGCCGCTGTGTGGTTTCTTGTAATATCAGCACGGCGAACCTCATTAACCTGAGCAGAAACAGTGTCGCCAACACTTACCATACCGCTTGTAACTACACCTGCGTGGAGATATATACCTGATGGATCCTTTGTTGTGTTGTCAACCTCAACTGTAAAGTTGCCGCCTGAAACAACACCCTGATCGCCTACCTGTCCACCGCTTTCAGCATAGAAAGGAGTTTTGTCAAGAACAATAATAGCACTTTCTTCTTCACTTATACTATCGACTCTTACACCGTCTTTAATAATTGCAAGAACCTTAGCTTCTGTTGAAAGCTCAGTGTAACCGATAAATTCAGTAGCAGAAACATCTGAAAGGTCGGTAGCATCTGAAATCCAAGCATCAGCACCGGCATTCTTTCTTGCATCTCTTGAACGCTTTTTCTGCTCTTTTAAAAGCTCATAGAAACGGTCAACATCAACCTCGATATTCTGCTCTGAAAGAATTTCTCTTGTAAGGTCAATCGGGAAGCCGTAAGTGTCGTTAAGCTTAAACGCATCTTCACCGCTAAGAACCTTTATATCATCATTGTCGATAATACTCTGGAGCATCTTAAAGCCCTGATCAACAGTCTTTGCAAAGCTTTCTTCTTCAACTCTGATAACCTTTGTAATAAACTCCTGCTTTTCCATAAGCTCAGGATAAGCAGTTTCATTTTCCTTAATAACAGTTTCGCAAACCTTATAAAGGAAAGGCTCTGTATAGCCTAAAAGTCTGCCATGACGAGCGGCTCTTCTTAAAAGTCTGCGAAGTACATAACCCTTACCCTCGTTAGAAGGCATTACACCATCGCCAATCATAAATGTTGTGCTACGGATATGGTCAGTAATTACACGCAAAGAAATATCCTTTTTATCATCTGTACCGTAAGCCACACCTGTAATCTCAGAAATGTGCTTCATAATATTTTGAATTGTATCAACCAAGAAAAGGTTATCTACACCCTGCATAACACAAGCAAGTCTTTCAAGGCCCATACCTGTATCAATATTAGGATTATCAAGTGGAGTATAGTTACCCTTACCGTCACTCTCAAACTGAGTAAATACAAGGTTCCATACTTCAACAAAACGGTCACATTCGCAACCAACCTTACAGTCAGGGCTTCCGCAACCTTTTTCCTCGCCACGGTCAAAGTAAATCTCTGAACAAGGACCGCAAGGACCTGAGCCATGCTCCCAGAAGTTATCCTCTTTACCAAGTCTTACCATATGAGATGGATCAACGCCAACCTCTTCTGTCCAGATTTTATAAGCCTCGTCATCATCCTCATAGATAGAAACATAAAGCTTCTCTTCAGGCATTTCAAGAACTTTTGTAAAAAACTCCCAAGCCCATGCAGTAGCTTCGTGCTTAAAATAATCGCCAAATGAGAAGTTACCAAGCATTTCAAAGAATGTACCATGACGAGCAGTAATACCTACACGCTCAATATCAGGAGTACGAATACACTTCTGGCAAGTTGTAACACGCTTGCGTGGAGGTGTAACCTCACCTGTAAAATACTTTTTCATTGGAGCCATACCGCTGTTAATAAGCAGAAGGCTGTTGTCATCCTTAGGAACAAGAGAAAAGCTGGGAAGTCTTAAGCAATCTTTTGTTTCAAAGAAAGCAAGAAACTTTTCTCTTAATTCATTAAGTCCTGTCCACTCCATTTTTATCTCTCCTTTATTTAAACTTTTTACTATTGTATTACAAAATAAAAACTGCCCCATACAAAAAGTATGGGACAGGGAATTTCCTGCGGTACCACCCAAATTGACAAAAAATGTCCGCTTTGAGTAATCATCAGATTACAACACCTTTAACGCAGGTATACGCTGTGCTTAATCACACAGAGCTCAGGGGTAGCATACCAAAGTGTTTCATAAAGCCTTACACCAGCCGACTTCTCTCTTAAAATCCACAAATCAGTTAATCCCGTCACAGCCTAATTTTTATTCTGTTGATATTGATTATAAATCTGTTTTAACTACTTGTCAATAGGTTTTATTTATTATAGTTGTATTTTTTATTATTAAAACATCTTGGTTGCGTATGTATTTATCTTCTGAAAACTTCTTAGTTTTTTCAACAAAGAAGGTTCTGGGATAATAACAATTATCTTTTTCTTTACCTATACCTAAATGAACAATTGCATTATCATTTTGTACCTGATTATAAAATAATATCTCACACTCTATATCTGTCGAGGGATTTACTTTTGATTTATTGTATTTTACCGCAAATGGTTTATCAATCAGTTTAGGTATAAGATAAAAATATACATATTTTGCTTTCACGCTATTAAACTTCTTTTTATTTATTCTTTTTAATTCATTTAAAGTTAAAAGGCTGTTTTCAATATTATTCCAACCGGTAATCCCCTTATAATTATAAATCTCACATTTAGAAATAGATTTTTTTACTACACTTTCAATCCCCAATAAATGACAAAATTTTTCCTTTTTAAAATCTAACACTACAATCCTTGAGGTATCTTCAAATGTATATCTATATTCAAAAGGCAAAAGATACTTTTTATAATACTCACAAAGCAAATTTAATGAAATGTCGTTTATTTTAGGCTTTTGCTTTAAATCATACAAATCTTCACAGCTATACACATCCATCACCCCAAATAGAGTACCTAGCACACATTTCGAGCAGACAACACCATGCAGACAACACCATATAATTTTAACCCTTCTATTTCCGAGCGTAAAATAAGCCAGAGGTGGCAGGCTTGCCATGCCGGAGGATTGCAAGGCTTGTGCGTGGTTTTTTCATTACCTAAGGTAAGTATTAAAATATTTACTTTTCCACCCTACTCCACCATCTGCTATCTTCTTTAATCCTCAGTCAGCTTCGCTGACAGGTCCTTTAATAAAGGATCCTTTTAGCAGATTATCATTTAATAACTTTGATTTCAGAGCGAAATCGAGAAATTCCCTATAAAGCAAAAAAAGAGTTCTGAATACACAGAACTCTTTTGCAACTTTAAATTTATTCTGCTCATATTTAAACTCTCCGCAGCGGAGAATCCGAGAGTTGCACCCGAATATCAATATTATATGCAAATAACTTTTGATTATTGCATATTCTATAATTTTATTATAACACAAATGCACTACTTGTCAATACATTTAGTTTTATTAATCTCGCTTTTTACGGATTACAGAGCCTTTTTCAATAGCCACATCACTTTTGATGGTTAGCTTCTGCATAGGATGAGGGGCAGCCTCAACGCTTTCTCCGTATTCGGTAGTAAGCGAAATACATTTAATATTATAAGGTATTCCGCTAGGTGGAAGAACATCTAATGTATCGCCTACAAGGAATTTATTTCGCTGAGTAATAATTGAGGTAGTGTCATCAATTGAGTCCTCGCAAACAGCAACCACATCATAATGACGAATATATCCACCGTTACCTGTAACCTGCCCAGGCTCTCTGCCAAAGTAAAAGCCTGTGTTGTATTCACGGTGACTAATCTTTTCAAGTTCTTCTCTTATCCATGGCTTAAGGGTATATTTATCGCCCTCTGCCATAAAATCATCAACAGCGTGACGATAAGCGTTTGTAGTTACTGCTGTATAGTATGCAGACTTTGCTCTACCCTCAATCTTAAAGCTTGAAATACCTGCCTTTACCATCTCAGGAATATGCTCAATCATACACATATCACGAGAATTGTAAAGATAAGTTCCTTCGTTTGTTTCTTCAACAGGGAAGTACTGACCTTCACGATTTTCTTCATAAAGATGATACTTCCAACGACAAGGCTGAGCACAATCGCCGTGATTTGCATCTCTACCTGTCATATAACTTGAAATTAGACATCTGCCTGAAAATGACACACACATTGCACCATGTACAAAACACTCAATCTCAAGCTCCTTTGGAATTTTTGCACGCATTTGTGCGATTTCATCAAGAGGAATTTCACGAGCAAGCACAACTCTTGATGCACCCATATTATAAAGCACATTTGCAGTTGCGTAATTTGTAATACCGGCCTGAGTTGAAATATGACGCTCTACCTTAGGTGCATATTTTTTAGCCATCTCAAAAACACCGAGATCGGCTATAATAAATGCATCCACACCGCAATCCTGAGCATACATAAGAAACTCAGGTAGCTTATCAAGCTCATTATTTCGTGGAAGTGTATTACAGGTGACATAAATTTTTGCACCTTTTGAATGAGCCAGCATACAAGCCTGCTTAAGCTGTTCATTATCAAAGTTTTGTGCAGCAGAACGCATTCCAAACATTTTGCCTGCAAGAAATACTGCATCTGCTCCAAAATTAAGTGCCGAATTAAGGCTTTCCATATCGCCTGCAGGCGATAAAATTTCAGGTCTTTTAATCATTGTTCTCTATATACTCCAAATTTGCGTTCTGCTCATACATAGTTGTAGCATAATAAGCATTGCCTTTACTATCATGACAGAAGAAATAATAATTTGTATTTTTCGGATTAATAGCCGCCTTTATAGCCTCCATACCCGGATTACAGATAGGACCTGCAGGCAAGCCAACCTTTGAATATGTGTCGTAGGTACTTACATATTCATCCTGAATTTGTTCAGGAACCTCTGAATAACTTCTATAAGGATAATATTTTGTTGAGTCAAGACCAAGGCTTGATACACCCATATTTATATCAGCTGTAAGACGATTGTGAACAATTGAAGATACATAGTACATATCCTCTGTATCTGCCGCCTCAGCCTGAATAATTGATGCTATAGTCATAATTTCATCAATTGAATATTTAGTCTTGCTTTTTTCAATCATCTTTTTAACAGTTGTAAGCTTGCTGTAACCGCTGACATCCTGCTTTTCATTGATTTTAACTTCATAGTTATTTAAAAATTTATAGATGATTTTTTCAGGTGCTTCGTTTTTATAAAATTCATAGGTATCCGGATAAAGATAACCCTCTAGCTTATAATAACGCTCACCTCTGTTGTCCATATCCTTAAGGAAGTCAAAGTCCTCGTCAAAATTATCAGAACTGCAAAGCTCAAGGAAATCGTCTACATTACTCAACGCCCCGTTTTCCTTTAGGGTATTGGCAATTTCGATTACATTTAAACCTTCCGTAATCATTACAGAAACAGTATCGGTACGATTACCACTACTCAAAAGATGGTCAATAATAGCCTCGTAGTCCATATTTTTACGCATCTCATATGTACCTTGAGTAAAGTCATCATCAGTTTTTGTAAGCATAGCATACATAGTAAAATATGATGTTTCGTCGATAATGCCGTTTTTCTTCAAGGTATTGGCAACTATCTCCATTGTAGGATTTTCAGGAATTTCAACATTTACCACAGAAGAATCTGTACGATTAACAGCAAGCAAATCATTCATACCTGTAACAATAAACGCACCGCCCATTGAGCCTACAATTACAACCGAAACCAACCACATAAAACCAAAAGCTCTGCGATTGCGTTTATTCTTAGCTTTTTTCTCTTTTT
Source organism: Ruminococcus sp. (assembly GCA_036310085.1). Lineage (GTDB taxonomy): Bacteria > Bacillota > Clostridia > Oscillospirales > Acutalibacteraceae > Ruminococcoides. The sequence goes on along the minus strand of JAXJSN010000062.1, from coordinate 4,839 downwards.
TCTGCTCTCTTCTCTTTTTTCTTAGCGCATGGCGAGATTCCTTTGCCATCTGTTCCTTTACATCCTGACCGCTGTAAGAGTTTAGCTCTGATTCTTCCATAACATCTGTTGCTTTTTCAGTTTCACTGTTAATATCAACATTAATATTAAGCTTAAATTGCTCCGCTTTTCTGCGTCGCTGTTCACTTACATCATAGTTATCATTGTTCATTTATACCATCCCTTCAGCCTTTCACACTATGTGTGTAGGTTGTAAATTTTTCGGTAATAATTATATCAACAGGCTTGTCATAATTCCCTGCCGGAAGCTCTTTTTCAATACATTTGCTATAGCAAAGACCAACCGTAACGCCCTTAAAGCCTTGCAAAAATCTATCGTAATATCCTTTGCCAAAGCCTATTCTATATCCGTAAAAGTCAAAACACAAACCCGGCACAATACAAAGTCCCTGCGAAAAGTCAGTTACCTTTTCGCAAATTTCGCTTGATGGCTCCATTATAGAAAACGCTCCTTCTAACAATTGAGAAAGAGAGGTTACATAGTAAAAATCCATTTCGCCTCGTTTGTTCCTGCATTTTGGCAAAGCAAGTCTTTTGCCGTCAGACAAAACCTTGTTTAAAATACCATATGTATTAACTTCTATATTGGAGGAAACAAAAGCAAAAACAGTTTTGCTGTTTTTATATTCATCGGTAACAATAAAATTTTCATACAGCTTTGTATCAAGTTTTTGCTTTATCTCGGGCGGACAGCTTGTTCTTATACGCTTATGCTTTGCCCTTAATGTATTTTTTATTTCTTTTATATTTTTCAGATACATTGCATATCACTTATAACCTTATCTGCAATTTCCTTTGAAACTGCCTTTTTAACTATTTCATATCCAAACTCAATGGCACAGCCTGCACCCTTTCCGGTAATAACATTACCATCAGCCTCAGCGTGTGCACCTGTATGCTCAGCCCCCTCAAGAGAGCTTTCAAAACCGGGGAAGCAAGTAGCTTTTTTACCTTTCAACATTCCAAGATGACCTAAAATTGATGGTGCAGCACAAATAGCCGCAACAATCTTATTGTTATCAAAGCAATACTTTACACAATCAATTACTCGGCTGTCTGACTCAAGGTTAGTAGTTCCCGGCATACCGCCCGGAAGCACAGCACCCTCAATATCAGTCATACTAATCTTATCAAAATCAATATCAGACTTAACGATAATATTATGAGAACCTGTTACAAAATCACCTGTTACACCAACAGTCTGCACATTAAGTCCTGCTCTTCTCATTACATCTAAAGTTGCAAGAGCCTCGGTTTCTTCAAAACCATCAGCAAGAAACATATAAAACATAGCTAAATTCCTTTCAAGCAAGTGTTATTCCGATATAAACATCATCGCAAACACCTATTTTATCATCAAGAGATTTAATCATCCCATTTATTCTTCTATTTAATTTATTTTTTGACTTATCGGTAAATACAAATTTTTCAGCTTTTGTATTATTAAGCAACAGAGTTGCTACCGAAGAAAACTCATCATATACACAGTAAATAACTTCAGCTTTTTCTCCGTTATCATCAAAAATTGCAAAAGCCGTATCTGATAAAACCGCCTTTATATCATATAAGGTATAATACTTTTTCGCAAAGTCAAAAAAATTATTATCAATATGAAAATAATCCGATTTAAAGCATTTTTTCTGAAGTTGATTCAAATCAAAAATACCGCTTTTTTTGCTCAAATCGTTTGCTATTTCTTCAAGCTCTTTTCGGCTTTTTTCAAATACTGTAGCTGAATAACAAGCAGTATAACCAAACTTATCGTAAAACGAATAAAGCGAATCGTTTGCAGGATAAAGCAGAGAATACACATCGCCGTTTTGCTTTGCCACACCCAGAGAAAACTCAATAAGCCTAGCCATTATTCCTCTTTTACGATATTTTTTAGCGGTAGCAACGCCAAACATATAATGAGCATTTAAGTTATTAACACAGCCTTTAATCAAATAAATTGCCGCAACAAGCTCATCCTCACATTTTGCACAGCAAACTGTAAAAATATCAAAGCTATTAAAAATCAACTCCACAGCCTCAGGCTTTTCATCAAAGCTTTCAAGCCACAAAGCTTTCAGCTGAGGTACATCAGATATATCCGCAATTTTAAAATCAATTTTCATAATACTTTTTATCATCAAATGATTAACTTAAAATTCCACAAAGGTTTAACCTATATAATCTAGTTTTTAATTTGTATTGCATTAAATCTATCCAAAATAATTACAGGATTATACGAAAGCTTAGCTTTACGAAGTCCCTCTATTCCCATATCTTCTTCTCGGTTTATATATTCATAAGAAGTAAGTGTTTTTGCAAACTCATTGTTAATAACAGCATAAACTCCGTCATACTCTCTAAGAGCTTTTTCAATGCTGATATCAAACACCTTGGAAGAAATTTCGCTTCCGAGTGTCATTGCTACTGGCTTATCCTCAACATAAAGAACCGCACCCGTCACACCAAATTCATCACCAAGCTCAAGAGCTTCTTTTATAACCGAGGTTTCGTCGTGGTAATTAATATTTATATTATTTTCTATGCACCACTTCTCAAAAACCTGCCACACATCAGCTTTATTTGAGCTTTCAAGCGTTTCAAATCTCGTGTCATTGTATTTTCTGTAAAATTTAGAAATATGATTTCGCTTTGCATGAAATTTTTTCCCTTGCAAGGTTGCAAGGTCTTTTGACAAATAAATATAATCCTGATTTTCCGGCGAACGCACAAATTCAAAACGAGAAGGATACATAGTTTCAAGCATTGCACGCTGACCATTAGTAAGCATTACAATATGAGGAGTAGAACCTCTATCATATGCATCAGCAAAAATCAGCTCCAAGGCACCCTTTATATTTTTGCCTACGGGCATACAATATCCCCAAACTGTATCATCATCTGTAAAATAAGCTTTTATGAGAGTTTCGTCATAAACAGCAAATTTTATATTAAATTCATTTCGCCACAAATACACACTAAAGATATTGGTATCACAGCCAAGTGCTGTTTCGTAATCATAGAATTTTTTAAAATAATTAATATCGTTTTTTTCAATCAACTTAAAATCTATCATAAATTCTCCAAAGCCTTCTCAATCTCGAAGGCAATCTTATCAATAGATTTAATATCCCCATTTTCACAACAATTTATAACATACCAGCCGCATTTTTTAGCCGCATATAAGGCACTTTTTCGGCATTCAAGCAAATATTTAACATTCTTTTCATGCAAATCCATTTTTGACATATCGCCGCCGTAGCGTTTCTTCATAAGTTTTTGAGAAACATCAGGTTCAACATCAAGATAAATTACAACATCAGGTTTTGGTAATCCGAGCTTGACATATTCAAAATCAGACTGCCAATCAATAAAGCTATCCCACTGCTCAGGCTTTACCTTTGACATTTGATAAATAATATTCGATGTACAATAACGGTCACTTAAAATTGTTACACCGTTTTGGTAATCCTCTTTCCAAAATTGTAAATAGCTTGCAATTCTGTCAACGGCGTAAAATGCAGATGCCGCATAAGCATTAACATCCTCAGGTTTATTTCCAAAATCTCCGTTAAGATACATTTTTACCAGCGAAGAGCTTGGATTATCATAATCAGGAAATTCAAGTTTTCTTACCTTAATTCCTTTTTCAGATAACTTATTAACAAGAATAGCAGTCTGTGTAGCCTTTCCGCTACCATCAAGCCCCTCAATAACTATAAACTTATTTTTCATAATAACCTCTGTTATCTGCCGTATTTCTTCCTAACCTCTGACTGCTTTCCACAAGTCATACTTCCCTCAGGACAAGTACCAAAAAGACAAGCAGGACCGCAATTAGCAAACAACTCAGGTGCAACCTCAAGACACTGTAAAAGCATTTTTTCTGCAACTTCTCTTATCTCCCATTGAGCACGATTACAACAACGGTGAGCAAAAAAGTTATGCAGACTGCGTGCATTAAAAGTGCACACAATTTTAGTAGTAGATGCATTAGGCAAAATAAATCTTGCATCCTCGTTTGCTTTTTTTACAAAAGCAGAATACTTTGTTTTATTTTCAGCCTTAAATTTTTCGATAATTTCTTCATCGCTAAATTTTTCAAATTCAGCAAGCTCCTCACGGATATAGCCTGCAACAAGGGCATCTCTAACCTCTTTATAAGCCTTTGACTGCATTTCGATAACCTTATTATAAGCCGCAAGTGCTTTTTCATTCTTAGATATTTCAGGAGGAGTAACAAAATCAAACTTAGTGCCATCAACATATCTTTGTGACTGCTGACTATAAGAAGCAATTCTGTGTCTTACAAGCTGATGAGAACAGGCTCTTGAAATGCCTTCAATACCAAATGTAAACGAAGCATGCTCCATAGGACTTGCATGACCTAATCCGGCAAGCATTTTTATAAAATCAGTTGTTTTTTCCTCGGTAAGATCATCTCTTATATCTTCAATCCCTGACGGAGAATAGCATAACTTCGCCGCCATTGCAACTGTTTGCTCGGGATTTGGTGTATAAGTAAGCAATTTAACCTTAATACCCATAACAATCCCCTTTTCAACATAGTTAGAGCAGATATTTGATAAATCTGCATATATATTTTAATTATAACATTAATTATATATTTTTTCAACTATACAGATAAACTTTTAATTTTACCAATTGTAGGATTACAATAGATATGTTACAAAAAAGAGTTTGAACCGTGGAATTGTGGAAAACTGCAAGCAGTTTACACACAATCCCACAGTACTACGACTACTACTGCATAAATCAGAAGAGTAG